>CALVSA010000022.1 GCA_944358825.1 uncultured Bacilli bacterium | reverse complement strand
CTATTTGGGGGAAAGGGGGAACTATGCCCTTTTTCTACATTTTTAACCAAAAACTACAATTTGTTTTTTTCAGGTTAACCCCCCTATTTTTTTAAACTTCTAACATGTGCTTGTATTTTGTTGATTTCATAATCATTTAGTGTTGCAGTAGGGTATATTTGTGGATATATTTCCTTATTATCCGGTATATACCTCATTTTTTCTAAATCTTTAAATACTCCACCCATAGTTAAACAAGTTTGATATAATTTATCATCAATAACTGTACCTGCCCAAGTATGACTTCCTAAACTACATTCCCCATTTATTACAACAGTGTCACTTTTTATATATGGATTATTAAGTAATACTTGGAATAATCTTGCTTGTCCTTCACATATTCCTCTTTTATGTTCATAAGTTCCTAATGGTTGTGAAACCCAATCATTAATTCCATTAGGATTATATCTCACTTCTCTGCCATCTATAACTCTAGTTGCTTCTCCAGCAAACTTAATATGTCTTTTAATAAAATCATATGCTAACCAAACTTTATCAAATTCTGTAAATTGTTCGAAACGATAAATTTGATTTAATCTACTATAATATTGAAATACTATATCTTTTAATTTTATAGCATCTTTTAATACTCTATCATCAACTTTTCCATTTAATTGTGATAATGTTGCAGGACTACACCATAATAATTTTTCTTCTGGAATCAATAATTTTCCCTGAGCAGATTCTAATCTTAAATTTCTTCTTACTAAAGGAACAGGATTACGATCAAGTGTCATTTTTAATTTAGTTATTTCTTTATGTTTCCAACCGATTTTTTTCATTATTGCATTATATGCAGGCAATGTGCTATCCGATAAATTAAAAGTTACACTAATAAAATTCAATTCATTAATAACTTTTAAAAAATTATATCTTAAGTAAAACTCTTCGTCCGTTGAAATAATATCTTCATCGTAAAATTCTGTTTCTAATAAAGGTAATTGTGTTTCTTTGCCAAGTATTTGACTTAAAAATTTACTATAATTATCAAAAGATAACTCTAATGACAAATATTTTGGTTTGTTACTTCTAGGTAAAGGAGTTCTAGTTATTAATGAAAACTTATCTACTTTTACAATTTTTTTATATCTATCCATTATTAATCCTATCTAGTTTTTGTGTGGGTTTTTGTTTTAACTAAAACTTTTCTTGCACTAGAAACGGCATAATAATATGAATCATCAACAGTTGCATAATCCTCTTTATAACCATCATTCATTTTATCTTTTAACATTTCTAATTGTCTAATTTTAGATTCAATATCTTTATCATATATACTACCAAAAATACCTACAGTAATATTTTCTCCTACATTGTGTAATTGTTCCCAATTTCTAATACAACTCTGCTCATAAGGATTTTGAGTTAAAAATCTTCTTACAAATTGAGTATCAACTGCTTTAAATTGATTTCCACCTTTGGCGTGTCTAACCATAACAGGTGTTCCTTCATAAACCGAAAAATCAGCAGTAATTATTCCAGCACTAGTTCTCTTTATTCCTTCAGAATAAGGAGTAATCATATGAATCCCTGTATCTAAAGCTATTGAATCATGTTTACCTTTACCAATTTCAACACTTTCCTCACTAATTACAGTTGGATGAACTTCCATATATTCAATAAATGAAGTATAATCTTTTCCCATAAGTTTACGAGATTTAACCCATTCACTAAATTCTTTCACAAATTCTTGTGAATTAACATCAACATTTTTTGTTCCAGTTGCACTTTTAAATTGCTCAACTAATTTATTTAAATATTTTTCCATCTTCAATTCCCCCTAAAAATCATTATTTACCACTAGGTATTAAAACTTTAACTTTACCTTTATTTTGATAAAACTCTTGTTTTTGTTCTTTTACTGATTCTGCAGTAAATTCTCCATTTAAATATTTTGTTCTTGCAAGGATATATGCTTTACTAATAATAGGAATATTATTTATTTTTAAATAATCAATAATAGTATCAATATCTTGATGTGTTATTTCTATACCATTAACTGTTGTTTTTGTTTGATATAAAGATTTGGTATTTAATGGGTTAAATACAGCACCAATATGTAATCTATTGCTATAAATATAAGACATCATAGTACTATACTCGTTTGGATTATTTTTTTTCATAAATTCAGCTATAGTTTGCATAAAATTTGTACTGTATTTAAATGGTACTCTTTTTAAGAACTCTAACATATCAAAAGGTGTACCATCAGGTAAAACACCTGTATTTATTCCCTCTGCTAAAAGTTGAATAGTCATAACGTTATGCATATAACGAATTTTAGCATTTTGTTGTTTTTTATCTTCATATTGCTTAAACAAATCAACATTTAATTCTTCGATTGTACTAATACAAAAATCAAAAGTTTCTTTATCAATACCTAATTCATTAAGAAATTCTCTTTCTTTATAACTTTCTGATGATGTTACATAATGACTAATTGCAAAGCTGGCATATTGATAGTTATCAAAATAATCTCTAATACTTAATGCATATTTAACATTATCTATTACACCTTTTTCTTCTAAAGTTTTAAAAGTGTTAAGTATAGTATCAAAGTTATCTAAAGCAACTCTTGCACTATCTAATCTTGTATCTTTCTTACCAAATTTAACGAATAAAGTATACGACTTTCTCAATTCTTCAGAACTTTGATATAATTCTAATAATTGTTCAGCTTTTTTGTATTCATTACTTTCAGAACTCACAATATCCATTGCTTTATTTAATTTGATTAATCTTAATTCTATTTCTTCTAAAGTACACTTATAAGGATTTCTTGCTAAATCAAAACATCCTCTCTTATCATAATCATCATATATTGCCTTTAATTGTTCTATTTTTTCTGCATCTTCTAATCCTAATGTTTTATACATAGTAGCATTTCTCAAAAGAGTATAGTAATTACAAAATGAATATAATTTTGTTGCCTTTTCATCATCACTTAAATCAGAATTTGCAATACTCAACATATAATTAACATCTTTAATACCTAAAATGCTATCTTGCATACCATAATTAAATTTTGTTCTACCTTTCATCTTCAATTCCCCCTAAAAAAGACTCATTGAGAATACAATGAGTCCTTTGAATGTCTTTCTTAGTTATTTTGCAACCCCCCATTGTTCCACAACTGCTAAAATTATAGCATATTTAAGGGTTTTTGTCAAATCTATGTCAACATTATTAATTATCTACCATATTTTTGTGTTTCGAAATCATATAAGTCTTTCATATTTTTTGATCTACTTGGGTGTCTTAATTTCCTTATCGCTTTGTTTTCTATTTGTCTAATTCTCTCTTGACTTAAATTAAATACTTTTCCTACCTCTTCTTTTGTTTTTGGAATTCCATCATAAAAACCAAATCTTAATCTTAATACTTCCGCCTCTAAAACTGTTAAAGTCTCTAACATTTGTTCTATTACTTTTCTAGACATTGTATTTAATACTTCTTCTGCATAATCATGAGTATCTACTAAATGACCACTAGTAACCAATTCCTCAACTGTTTCTTCATCATTTAAACTCGCATTACCAATTGCCATAGAAGTAATTCTCATTCTAGCATATTCTTTTGCACCATCATGACCTTTAATTTTACCCGTTGCAACAAGTAAATCTATTACATCTTCTACAAGTTCAGGTGCTTCTGATAATGTTACACCACATTCTTTTTCTACAGCACTTTTAGCATTAACATAATCGTAATAGAAATTATCTTTTTTACCTTGCATAATTTCTTGAATACCACTTAAAACATGTCCTCTAATATAAGCTACTGCATAAGTTGAAAATGCACATCCATAACTAACATCAAAGTTTTCTAATGCTAATATAAGACCTTCATATCCATAACTTTCTAGTTCATGTTGATTAATACTAGTAGATATAGCATATCTATATGCTACATAAGGAACTAATCTCATATTATCCGTAATAATTTCTTCTCTTAATTTTTGATCACCATTTTGCTTATATAATCCAATTTTTTGTAGTGTTACATTTGAAGGAACACTTAATGGTAAAGCACTTTCTTTATATGTAGTTACATAATCATAATTTTCAAATTCCTTATCCAATGTAGCACCTTTACCACCAACAAGAATATTTTTTTCTTTTAGATAATTCATTACATGTTCAAGTTCTGCTTCACCTAATTTTAATGCCATAATATGATGTAATCTAATTGATGGAAAATGTTCTATTTCACCATTAGCATTTTTTCTTTGTTTCAATAACACATAAGTAGGAATAAATCTTGTTTCCAAATATTCATCTAATTCACTATAATCTTCAAATGCTTTGTCATTTGCCGGTGTGTATTCAATTTTTGACATAACAGGTTCATCCATCTTTTGTAAATCATGTGCTTGAATATCACCATAATTATTATCTCTTACATATGGGCTTCTATCTGCTCTTGTAATCTTTTCTTCAGTTACTTTAATTTTTTGTTTATTTATTATATACATGATAAAGTTTTTTTCATGTGGAGATAGTTTTAATTTTTCTAATTCCTCTTTAGGAATTTTCTTTACACCATTATCTTCCACAACCATTCCTTTAATGTACTTATCATACACATATAATTCTACTTCTTCTAACATTTTCACTTATCTCCTTTTCTTTTGCTTTAACATTTCTGCATATGCATTTTGCATAGCTTCTCTCGAACTAACAACTTTCTTTAAATTGTTTATCAATTTTTTATCTGTTTCACTAAAATACAATTCATTTCTAATATAATCATTTAATAAAGCTTTTTCTTCATCATCAGTCGCTGTAGTTAAAGGATATCTCTTATGTTTTTTTACAAAAGTAATATACCTTATTACTACCTCTCTTGTTCTATCATCTGATTTATATAAATTAATTAAATTAATATCTTCATCATCTAAAATTGCTTTAATTCTATTAACTTCAAGTGCTAATCCTCTATCAGTTCCAATACTTAATGATGGCATATCTCCATTGTGTGTTTTTAAAAATTCTACCAATTTTTCTAATACACGAGCCTTATTTAATCTTGCTAATTCCATTTGGGCTGAATCATAAACTTCATCAAACAAACTAATATAACCTAAAGTTTCTAATTCAGAATAAAATATCATCTTTTTAACATACAACATTCTCATTTGCTTTAATTCATTATCATTAACATTTGGCATATAGTAAACAGGCATTCGTTTTGTTTCAGTTATATATGCAACTATTTCCTCAGAAAGTTTTTTCAAATATTCTTCCACAGAATCATAATTTTGAATTTCCAACATACTTTCTTTAGCAATTTTTTCATAATCTTGAGTATATAATACTTTTAAATTTGCTTCTTCTGCTGCTGATATTTCTTCAACAGTCATTTCATCATTATTAATTTTGCTTTTTGTTCTATTAGCATTATACTTTAATACTATATCAAAATATATTTTTGAAATTTCTGTATTTTGACTTTGAATTAAATTTAAAATAGATAAAGAAATATCAAGATTATTTTCAATTAATTTATTTATTTCGCCATATAATAAATTATAATTTATATCTTTAGATATACCATAAACAATTTTTTCATATTCTGTTAAATTATCAAGATTTTTATTTTCAAAAATGCTTTCATTAAGTTCTTCTCCATCATACACTTTCATCAAATCTCTTGAAATAACACATTCTTCTGAACTTTGTCCTAATATACTAGGAAAATATCCATTATTTTCATAAAAAGTATTTATTCTATTGATAATCAACATTGCTAATTTTTTTTCTTTTTGATAAATATTTTCTTCTCCACTTAACATATCAACAAATTCTTCTTCAGATAAATTGAAAATTGATGGTTTATTAACATCAAGTTTTTTTATAACTCTAAATTGCTCTAATGTTATATACTTGTAATATTTAAACAAATCCATTTTTGCCATTTTTTCTTCAACTTCATTAACATGACCATTTTCTTGTAAAATTTCAATAACAAATTCAATTCTTTTCTTATAAAAATTTTCTTTTGCCAAAGCACTATTTAATATATCTAATTTATCATATATTTTACTTGTTGCATCAACAATTTTAAATCTCTTAACAATATTTAAATATCTATCTTTATTTTCAGGATCACTTTCAATTAGTTCATTTGCTCTTTTATATAAATCTATGTACAATTGATAGATATGTGGACTTTGTCTAATATTATTAACTAAATCAAATACGACCACTTTATCTTTTCGCCTAGAATAAGATAATAATCTACCTAATTGTTGAAAAAATATAATAGGAGATGTTGTCGGTCTTAACATAAATATTGAATCAACACCCTTAACATGAACACCTTCGTTTAGAATATTTATACAATATAAAGTAGCAGGATCGCTATCATATCTAAACTCTTTTAATGCTATTGCATTTGCTTCCTTTGTCCTTTTAGAATGAACAACATATTCATTATGCCTACAATTAAGTAATTTATCTATTGTTATTTTATCTTTTTCTATATTGTCAATAGTTGAAGAAAATACTAAATGTTTACCATCTCTTTTTATATATTGACCTATATCTTCCTCTTTATTAACAATTTCATCTATTTGACTTCTAATTCCTGCAACTAATTGTAAATAATAGTTTCGTTCTCTATCATATAAAGATTTTTTATAAACCTTTCTTATAGCCCTTTCGTACTCCATACTTAATTCAACTAAAGAATTAACATATATGGGGACAGGCAATATTTCTCTTACCATTGCATCTGCAAGTGTTAAAGTTGATGCACAAACACCATCAAACAAGATATTATTCATATTTCTTTCATTATCTAAATATCTTATTTCAGTTGCTGTTGTACCAATAACTTTTGTTTCTGGGTGTTTTTGTTTAACACACTCAAGTAATTCATTTACTTTTATTCCCCATTTTTTAGCACCACAACGATGATATTCATCTAAAACTATAATATCATAATTACTTGCAAGTTCATCCATATCCATTTTTAATAAACTTCTATATATCAAAGTATCAATCTTACTAAATTCGTTAACATCAATGCCTAACTCTTTTGTATGTTCTTGCATTAATTGGTCATTTATAGGATAACTTGGAGATAAGAATAAAATTCTCTTTCCTTTATTTTCATATAAATATTTTAATATAATAAATGACTTACCTGTTCCTGTAGCATGATTAATTGCAACAAGTTGATTATCCTCTAAACATTTTTTTAATTTAATAAATGCCTCTTCATTATGTGGAAGTAAGTGTACATTGTTGGACTCCATAGGACTTGCACCTCCCTTTAAAAATTATCTTGTTCTTCCACCACTACTAGGTGTTAAAACTAAATCTTTTATTAAAACTTTATCTTGAATTGCAGCTAACAAAACAGTTAATTGTTGTTCAGTTCTAACCATTTGGTCTTCTGGTATTTGCCCCATTTCTACTTTATCAACAAGACTTTGTGCCATATCAAATAAAACTTCAGGTGGGAAATATTATTATCAGTTCGTAACAATTTAATAATTTGTTAAAGTCTTACAAAATAAGGCTTTTTCTTTTATATAAATTTTCTAAAGTTTATAAAAATACTTTTATTTTTTATGTTTAGTATCTAGATTTGGTATCTGGAAATAACTATACTCATATACATATATAATTATTATTTACTCATATTTTACCTTTATTATCTCATCATTAAAAAGTTCAAAATATTTTTCAAATACCTCTTTAAATAAAATTTTACTATATCCTTCTTCAACTTTAAAATCAAACTTTACATTTTCGCCATTTGATTTATATTTTAAACACTCTGAAAAAATTTTTTTTAATTCTTCTGTACTACAATCATTAATATTTAATTCTATAGGACTTTCAAAATTAAATTCTAAAATATCAATATTATCTTTGTTTTTTAAATATACAATAATTTCTTTATTTTCCTGCTTCATAAACAAAACTCCTCTCTTCAAAAGCTTCTTCTCCACCTTCTAAAATATTCAAACTTTCCTCTTTCCAATCTAATATATTATTCTCATTATCAATATCTATTAATTTATTTGTAAAAGGATTCCCTAAATAAGTATTATATATACCATTATTATGTGTTCTTAGTATTGACAAATAAGGTAGGGTTCTAACCGCAATATTAGCATTGTGTGTCGCAATTACAATTCTTTTTCTGGCATTTGCTAGCTTACTTAATATCGGAACAATAGTACTACTTATATATTGATTCCCAAGACTTAATTCTGGTTCATCTAATATATAATTATCAACATCCTGATTTAATTTTAGATTAAGTAGTAACATAGACTTTTCGCCTTGTGATGGTTTATATACATCTCCAGATTCAATTCCAACATATTTTGTTACCCCAACAAATTCTAATCCATCTTTTATTACTACGTCTAAAGTTTTTAATTCTTCTATTTTTTGTATTAATACATCATTATAAATATTTTCTTTACATATCTCTAATATCTTCTTTATTTCTCTTAAATCTGTTATTTTATTTGTACTAAACTCGGAAGCCACTGATTTTTCTCCATTAGAATCTAATAATTTAAATTTTGTATATTTATATATATTACCTTTATCAACCAAATTTCCTAAATATTTTTCTTTAACAATATCTGTTGTGTTATTTAAATAATCTAATACAATATCTATATTTTCTTTTAAACAAAGTCTATTCTTTATAAATTTAGATATACCAGTTTCACTAGGAACTGATTTTGACTGTGAATGCATAGCAGTTATATTTTTAATTTTATCAATAGAATAATTAACTAAATCTGTTGAGTATTTATCAATCCATGCATTTTTTTTAAATGTTCTTTGATTTACTTCTATTTTTGTTAGTAAATCCTTTAGTTGAGTAAACTCTAAATCACTTAATCCATAATTACTATTATCACTATTTATATATTCTATAAAGTCATCAATTTTCTTTAATCTATCTGTTTCTTTATTATATATTTTTTTATCAATTGCATCCAAATTCAACAAGTCACAAATTTTAAGTGACTTCTTATTTTCATTATTATCTTTAGTTTCATACCATTCAATATAATCCTTTAATGAAGTTGGATCAACATCATTCCAAGAATATATATATTCAAATGCATCTTTTACTTTTTCATTATAAATTTTTGTATCATTTATAAAGTAATCATCCCTATTTATTAATTTATCAAATTCACTATCTTTTTCATTTCCATAATATGTTACTACGTTTATATTCTTATTTATCATTGATTGCTCTAATGATTTTAGCATTTCAGTTTTTCCTGTTCCTTTATCCCCAAAAATTATATTTATATCTTCATATAGTTCAATTGATAAACTAACTGAATTATGGGGTTTCATATTGAACTTTTCTTTATTTTTTTTATTTAATAAGGTTGTAATTATAGTTGGTTCTTTTTTAGAAAGTAATAAGAATTGATTAAATGAATCAACATCTAATTTTAAATTAGAGAAATTACATTCTTTATATTTATTCCAATCTTGAACATCAGAACCAATGATAACATTATTATTAAAAGTAGCAAATATTCCCAATGTTTTATAATTGCTTGGCTCTTTAAAAATTCTTGTTTCATCTATTCCTGATTTTTCAATATCAAGTATTATATCATCATTAATCACTGGCTTCTTTTTATAATAATGACATATGTAAATACAATTTAATTTTTTAGTTTTCTCTCCCAAAGTTTTAATATCAACACTATAATCATCTGCTTTATCTTTAGACATATCAAAAATTTTACTAAACTCTTCTTTGTTTTTAGGATCACATATAACTATCATATGTCCATCTTTTGTTTTTTGTTTAATGTCTAATTCAATTCCAGGCCATACCATTGTTGTTTCTTTCACGCTTTCGCTAAATTCATTATATTGTTTCAAGTCGAAATAATTATGATTAGTTATTGCTACTATTCTAATTTCTAAATCTTTCATATACTTTGAAAAATCTTCTACAGTTACATTTCGATTTATTCCATCCGATTTTTTTGTCTTAATTGTATGACAGTGCAAATCTATTTTCATTTACTACCTCCTACTAAAAAACGCCTATACAAAAACTTATAAAATATAAGCCTGTACTAGCGCTTTTTCTTTTATATGACAATTATATCATAATTTTTTAAAATTTTATTATAAAATGACACAGTGACACATTGTTTGTGAGTACCCCACACGCATTTATAGTGTCATAGTGTCATTAATTTATATTTTTGATTACCTCTTCACAGAACAGGTTATTTATTACTATCATCCCATATTAGTGTAGATTTTTTATAAATCAAATCATTTATATCTATATTTATCTCATCTTGAATTGTAGGTATAATGTTTACAAACAAATACGACGATTTGACATTAGATATAAATTTTCTTACTTCTTCCTTATTATTACTCATAATAGCAGTGCAATAATTACTACCAGATATATTAAATTTATTGTAAAAATCTTTAGCATTATTTTTCTGAATAATAACTATATTTCTTTTTCTTGCTTCATCAATTAAATTAGGATCTAACATCTTATCTATTATTAATTCATAATTTCCTATTCCATAATACTTTTTATCGCATTGTGCATGAATATTATTAAATTCATTTTTACTTCCAATAAATAATAATAAGTCTATATTATTATTTTGCTGTAATAATTCATTTGTTGAATTAATAATAATTTTATTAATTCCGTTTATTTGTGTGATAACTTGATTTAACATTTCAACTAGAATATTTACAGTTCCCATATTTTTATATGGTTCAAGTATTACAGAATTGTTTGTTTGAATTAGAAGATTTAATATAGAAGCATAGTTATATAAAGAAATATCATTTTTTACAATAACTCCTACAATTCCGTATGGAACATAATTGTTTGCAACCTTACCAAATTCATTTCTAAACGGACTATCAATTATTCCAATTTTATTGTTTTTTATATAGTCAAATGAGCTAATTAATTTATCAATATTTAATGATTGTTTATATTCATATTCATAACTTTTTTGTAGAATATCTATATTATTTTTTAAATGGGTTTTTATAGTATCAACTAGTTCTTCAATATTATATTCCTCATTGTATGACAATCTATTTAATCTCATTTTATCAATAATACTATCTAACATTATTTAGCCCTCCCAACATTTTTACTCTCTTCTATTTTTCTTGCTAATAATTTTTCTATTTCTTTTGCAGTTGGTCTAAACACTACTCCATGCATTATCATGTTTGGATTTTGATTATCCCTTATTTCTCTAGAATTTGCAAGTATTTGTTGCTGTTGTTCTCTAGTAATTGTTGTCTTCTTAGAATCATCTGTATAAGAATATGCAACATCATCACCTATTTGTTCTATTACTCCTCGTTTCATTTGTGCTAAGTACAACAGATATGATGTATCTTCTCTTAAATCTGCTTTTATAGGTTTAATTGCTGTAATTGAACCACTATCATCTAAAACAATAGAATCACTCAATATTTTTTCAAATGCTTGTGCCATCTCTACTGTTTGTGACATTCCTTCATCCTGTAATCTAGGATCTTTCTTCGCTAAATCATATACTTCTATTCCTGATTGTCCATCTGAATAAACATAATACCAATCTTCACCAGTAATTACCCTTAAATTATCTAAAGGACATCCATACAACTGAGCTAAAAGTTCTGGCTCTTTAATTGTATATTCTCCATCTTTAATGTATTGCGTCATTTGAGTTTTGTGTGCTACTGATTCAATATCAGTTATTTTTCTTAATGTTTCATATCTAATATCAGATGATGCTTCTACACTAATTTGTCTATCATCTCTAAACATTGGAATATCAACATATTCATCATTTGGAGTTAAAACTTCTTCATTAGTTTGAATTATAACATGTTGTTTATGTTCTGAATCACCAGTTGAATCTCTATATCCTTCATAACCTTTTGGACCATATGACCTTTCTTCTGGCTCGATTTGTGTAAAGCTTTCTTTTACACGTAAATCATCACAACCATCACCAACGGTTATTATCTTAATAGTTTGTCTTTGTCTTACTATTTCTAATTGTCTTAGTTCCGCCTGCTTTTCTTCTTCACTTAGAGAAGAATTCATTATTTTCTTTGTTCTTTCTGTAATATAAGCATCAACAGTATCTTTTGATGATTTAATCATGTCAATACATGATGACTTAATTGCAAATGTTGCAATATCTTGTAATAGTTTTCTCTTATCTCCACTTGCACCAGTTATTAAACTAGTTGCTTCGACATTATCTAAACATGCTTTAGCTTCATTAGTCCAAAACCAAGATTGAGTTAACATTGTTGGTACACCATCAATTATTAGATAAGTGGCAAATATTCCACCATTTTGACTTGTAGATGCATGTTTCATACATGCTTCACCTGCATTATGATATCTTTGACAACAATTTGTGAAGTTTGTTTCTCCAACTAGTAAATTAAATGGATCATCTGCCCTTAATACTTTTGCAATTACTTGATATTTAGAACCATCAGGAGCAACATATTCATATGTTTTTTCATGTCTAGGAACAGTAGTTAAATGACGCTTTCTAGTTTCTTGAAGTAATCCTTCATAAAATGCATAACCGTCATCTGATACTTTTGTATTTTTTGCATCTTGTGCAAATTCTTCATTACCAAATGTTATTGTATATGGTACTTTATCAAGATATACTACCATATCATTATAATTAGGATTATGATTACCTCTTGAAGCATAATATTTTTTAAATAAATCATATTTTCTTTTTGCTTCTTTTAATTGTGCTTGATTTTCAGGAGTTGCTAGTATTTGATCCTGATTTTCTAAAAAGAACTGATAAAAGTCAGGATTGTATGATAAATCTAATCCATCAAACATTCTATGTAAATTTTCAAAATTATATCTATTATTTAAATGTGAATCTAATAATAAATGTATAACTTCTGCTCGATCGGTTCCAGTTAAAGATTGTTTCAATCTGTAACCTTGCTCTCTAACTTCTTCATAAGGATTTAAGAAATTTATTATTTCTCTTGGTGTTTCAGATGAAGTTAACAAACTCATATATTCTTCATTAGTCATTTCGGGTTTTAAGTACCCAGAATACAAATCAATTTGTATTCCATTACGAAGTTTCCAACCATTTTCAGTACGAACATATGGGGATAAATATTTGGTTAATTCAGAACCAATATTTCCAGTTTCTTTTTTTATTCTTGCCATTTGTTCCATTGTAAGATTTCCAGATAACCAATTAGCTAAATTTTCGGGTATAGTAATTCCCTCTCTTAACTTATATGTTTTAATAGTAGCTGGTTCAAAATGACTTGTTATCCATTCGCTATCAGCAATTCCAAGAGAATTAATATCTTCTTTTGAAAGTGGCAAACTATAATTTTCAAACAAACTAATAATTTGTCTTTTTCTTAGTTCTACATTAGGATCATTTTCAAATAAACCTGAGATGTCAATTATTTCAACTAAGGCTCGTTTAGTATTATCATCTTGATTAAATAAAGGATTTTGAATTAATTGATTCCATGTTTTAACATTAAATTTTTCACACATATCAATAGGCATTTTTTGATATGAAGCAAAATCTGGTAAACTTCCAAATCTTGCTCTAGGGAAAATTGCAGCAAATTTTTCTAATTGATGTTGGTAAGTTGTTTTTCTTGTACCATCTGGACCAATAATTGCAAAACCTTCACGTGCCAATTTAGTTGCAATATGTTGAATAATTTCCTTAGCATTTGGATTACTTGAAATTCTCTTAATCAAATCTTCCATTGTAAGATTTTTAATATATTTTGATGAAATATCATATATTTCCTTTAGTGTTGCATCATCAATAAATCCTAATGATTTATATCTTTCTAAAAGTTCATCTAATCTTCCTTCTTGTATATATTTAACTTCATCAGCTTTAAAATATTTAGGTGTTCTATAGGCAGTAGGGCTTGGTGAAGCTAATTCAGCTATTGATAAACTAAACTCTGGATTCCTATAAAGGGCTTCCATTAATGATTTATCCAAGAACAATGATTTATCGCTTATAATGTTGCTTTTTAATAAGCTTTCTACATCTTTAATAGACAATGCTCTATTATTTAATGTCTGATTTATTATTTGAAGTTTTAATCTATCGTCTTCAAAGCATTTAATAAACTCTTTTAATACACTACCATTTATCATTCCAGATAAAGAAGGATTCTTAATAATTTCATTATATGTTGATATCAATACCGAATCATTTTTTATTGCTTTAAATATTGATGCAATTGTATATGAATCAATATATGATTTTAATTTTTCATCTGCCATTACTTCTTGAAGTTTGCTAATTAAATATTGAGCATCTTCTTGTGTTTTAACTTCAACTGTTTTTTCAAAAACAAAATATAGCATGAAATTTTGTAAATATTTTTTGCCAACAGTTTGTTGATAATCAACTGTCTTTCTACATAATTCTAATTTTTTATCAAAACTATTAATTGTTGCAATAAGCATATTATAACCGTCATCTGAATAACCTGTTTTTAATGAATCCAAAATAAATTCTATTTTCAAGTCATCATTTGAAATATTTTTTATCAATTTTTCCATACTTGAAAATGATAATAAACTTGAATCTTTTTTATCCTTAGTTTTGGTTAAAGACAAATCTCTTATTTCTCTTATTAATTGATCTGCTTGTTGAGCTTCATTTTCCTTTAGTTCTACAACTTCTAATAGTTTATTAACTCCAAGCATAGTTATATTAAAATAGTTATCTCTTTTATCTGCATATTTTAAGATATCCCTTAATACTACTAAGGTTTTAACACCCATATCAGATGATATATTTTGATTTGTACACACATCTATTAAATCATTCATTGCATCATTAGGGAAATGCAAACTTAGTTTTCCAATAGAAGCTGCAAATTTCATAATATTTGGGTTATTTAATAATTGATTTATTTTTTCCTCAACCGTAATTGATTCTACTAATAGTTTTTTTAAATTATAAGCCATATCAGAAGCTTTTGATGATAATTTATTATTGAAATAATCCATATCACCAAAATCAATATTAAATATACCTAATTCAACAAATTTACTAGTAATTAATTGCTTTTTCTCTTCTTCAGATACATTATTAAAATCATAACTATTATACCAATCAGACAATTCTGATAATAATCTATTTATTTCATTTATCAGCATATTCTTTCACTCCTTAAAGAAATTTTCAAATAAAGTTCTCTCTTTATTTTATAATTCATAATAATTATATCATACTTTTTGTTTTTATCGCACGATTTCAAGCAATTTTTTGCAAAAAAAAGGGATTGCTATCCCAAATCTTTTTATCTAGTGTGTTGATGAAGAGTTTCATTACTTGTGTTTAATTCAGCAATTGAATTTCCTTGTAATTCTCTTAATTTAGAATAACGTTCCAAGAACTCTTTTTGATCTATTTTTCCAGTATTTAAAGCATGTAATAAATCTTGATATTTGATTTCCATTAACTCATATAATTTTTTTAATTTTTCTAAATATAAGTCATTAACATATTTATCAAATCTTCCTCTAATTGCATCACCCTCAAATAAATCAGCAATCATTTCAATTGCAATATCGCGTGATATCATATTTTTTTGATGAGCTTCATCAATTCCTTGCATTACTGAAAAAATGCCTTCTGGTATTGAATCAAAAGATTCAGGTACATCATAACTAAATCTGTTACTCATACCTCTTTGTGCTATAACTTGTCTAACAAGATTTAATGTTTTTTCATCATCAACTAAAATAGAGTTGTTAATAACTTGACTAGTTGTATTATTAACTGAATTAATATTTTTTAAATCTTCATTATTAATAATGTTTGTCTTATTATCCTCCCTTTCATATTTAATTTTATCACACTTTTTAAATATTTTATTTACTTATTTAATATAGCATAACAATAATCATATACATATAAATCTTTATTTATCTTTTTGTTAATAATCTTATCTTTAAAATCAGTTTCAAAGATATTAAATAGCATTTCTATTGAGAAATTTTTCTTTTCTTTTTCAGTTAGTTCTAAATACTTAGCTGAAAGAAATAATAAATTTTTATATTTAGCAAAATTAACAATAATTTTACTATAACTTGGGTCAAGTTTATTTAAAACTTCTTTTAATAGTATAATCATATTTTCAATATTAAAATTAGCATTAAAATTTTTATTTTCTAGTAGATATAATGCCAATCGTATTTTATCAACATCACTCAAATAATCATACATATCTAATAAATCAATTAATTTCTCAGTATTGCTGCCTAATAGCATAAATAATTACCTCACTTTCTTCGCTATTTAAAGTTTTTGTTTTTTTATACAGATAAGTGATTAAGACTCAACTAAAAATTCATTTATTGGCATTTAAACATGGTTTAATCACAAATTTCTGTTTAACTATTTATCACTCTGCAAATCAAAAAAGTCAAGCATATTTTTTAAGAAAACAAAATGGCTAAATTATTTTACAATTTAGCCATTAAATCTCTTCTTAATTTCTACCTGGTAATTTACTATAATTATACTTATCCATGATTGGATCTAACATTTTTTGTGTTTCAGTTAATTCTTTTATAACTTGATCTAAAGTAAAACCTTCTTTACCTTCTTTAATCCACTTTAATTTTTCAGTTGCATCAAATAATTTAAATCCAACTTCTCTTGCTTTATCTCTTTTTTTAGAATCAAAAGTTAATAAGTTAGTTTCTGATTCTTTATATTGTTCAAGTAGTTCTTTTAAATCTTTACTTGATTTATCATAATATCTATCTTTCAATTTATTTTTAGAAAAATAGAAACTCATCTCATCATAACCTGCAGCCTTTAATAATTTTTGTAAAGACATATCTAATGTTTCAGCAATTTTTCGTAGATCATCAATATCTACTTTTTTTATTTTACCATTAATTAAATCATTTAAAGTACTTCTACTAATACCTGTTTGTTTAGCTAATTCTCTTTGAGAAATACCTTTTTCAGTTCTTGCAGATTCAATTAATACTTTAAGTTCATCTGAGTTCATTTAATCACTTCTTTCTCCCTTTTCGGCTTTCACAATTTAATTTTAGCACATTTTTATCATTTTGTCTAGTTTTTCGGTCAAAAAAGTATTGACATCTTTTTCGGACAGTGTTATATTAATATCGTGTCCAGATTATCGGACTAACGAAAGAAAGGAGGAATTAGAATGAAATTATTCAAAAAAGAAACTACTAATGATTATGTATTACCTAAGGATTTATCAGTAAGCGCTATAGGTATGCTTAATACTCTATTAGTTAGAACTAATGAGGAACTTGCTAATATTGATCTCTACTCTCTTAGTAATGATAGCAGAAAAGATGTTGTTCTAGCATTTAGAGAATTAAGAAAAAAGAAATATATTATTTATAGTTCTTTAGACGATATATATTACATTTATATATCACCGCAAAAAAATTAAAGAAAGGAGGAAAAAGAATGAATGCAGAAGAAACATTAAATTTAATAGCCAAACAATGGTGCACCCTAGAAGATATTATGAAGTTAGGACATCTAGGAAGAAATTCTGCACTAAAGGCTAAAAAGAAGATAAAAGAAAAGTTAGAAAAACAAGGTTATCTTATTCCAAAGTCTGTTGTTCCAACTAAAGAAGTTGTAGCATTCTTTGATATTGATATACCTTATCTAGAATCTAGACTTTCTAGTAAAGAATTAATTAAAAAAATGTAAGAGGAGGATACAAATGAAACAATTAAATGATGTTAAAAGCATAAAAAAAGATATCATCGTTGAAGATTTAATGATATCAAATGGAGTTTATCTACTTGTATCTCATCCTAAGGTTGGCAAGTCAATGTTCGCTCAGCAACTTGCCTCCTCTCTCACAACTGGAGAAGATTTTTTAGGATTTAAAGTAAAGCCCTCTCATGTCTTATATGTTACCACAGAAGGAGATTTAAATCAATTAGATACGAGATATAATTTAATGAATTTACACCCTGTTATAGATAAACTTCACATAATAGATCGTGATGATATCCCAGATTTTTATATCAGAGATATTAAAAATGAAATTCATGGATTAACTTATGATAAAAAACCATTATTTGTAATAATAGATATGCTTAAAGATATAAAATTTGATACTAATTACGATATAAATAACTATCAAGAAATTAATGATGTTGTGTTTAGAAAATTAAAAGAATTATGTAGAGATTATAATTTAACAATACTCGTTACTCATCATTTAAATAAAAGAGATGATACTATGGGCAGTGTTGGATTAAATGCTGATGTTGATGGAATTATTAAGTTAAAAGAATCACGAAATGATTTCAATAAACTTACTTTAGATTATAAAAGCAGAGATTTTAGTAGATTAGAGTTAAATTTAAAAAGAAATGATAATCAAACATTTAGTATTACTTTTGATAATACCGATGATGAAATCGATTATAATCTACTATTATTTATTAAATATGCTATTGCTAATAAAGATTTTGATTACACAGTATCAGAAATATTAAAGAATACAAAGATTATGTTATCTCCAACACAACTTGGAGGTTTAATTCAAAGAAACCTAAGTTTGTTGGAACGTGAAGGTCTTCATATTATAAACAAGAAAAATGGCAAACATAGATTATACCATTGTACTTATGAAGAACCTTCACAAGATAATGAATAAACGTGGCACGTTTTGTTGCGAAGCAATGAAAGTGGCGATAGTGAATTCATTATAAATTAATTAAAGGATATAGTATATCGTTTAATTAATCTTGTAATAGCGAATACCTTTATTTGATTAGTTCAAATATTGGCTCTAGCTATTACAAGCATAAAGGATTCTAAGGAATATTCCTTAGCTCACGGTTGGGCATATATAATTATGCCCTAGTGAGATAGAGTATTATTTTAAAAACAGATTTGAAAGGAGGCAAAAATAAATGTACTCAGGTAAACAAGCACTACGATTAGAGAAATTTAAAGCATCAGATATTGGTGGATTAGATAAAGAATTAAAAGAAAGAAAAGGATCAGGAAAATATGATAGTAATAGAACACCTTATAATATAGAACTCATAAATTATGATGGTCCTACTCTTGCCAGTTCAACTTATGATTATCTTTACTCTAACAATATAAACTATAATCCAAATAAGAAAAGTACAAAAGTATTAAATGGATTAATAATAACAAGTGGTCAAGAATTTTTTGAACATTATGGTATGGAATTTAAAGATACTGGAGAAGTTTATAAAACTGGGGATAATGCTGGTAAACCAATTAGACATGTAATTATAGATGAAAATCATGGACTACCCACTGAAATAAGAAGATATTTTGATGAAAGTCTTAATTTTATTTCCGATTATGTCGGTAAAGAAAATATTAGATATGCAGCAATACATCTAGATGAATCTACACCACACATGCATATCTACTTTACTCCAGTTGTAAATGAGGTAAAAAGAAAAGTATTCGAACTAGATAAAACTGGTCATCAATTAAAACATGAGATAACTAATAAAAAAGGAGAAAAGAAATTAGTACCTATTCAGAAAAAAGATGAGAATGGAAATAATATTTATGAAACTGTTAAAGGTAAATTTCTAAACTCAGATCAATTTTGGAAACAAAAAGGTGGTAATGCTTCTTATACTCTTTTACAAGATGATTATAATGAATTTATCAAATCTAAAGGTTATAACCTATTTAGAGGAGAAATTGGTGGAGATAAAACTCATTTAACTAATGCTATGAAACAACAAAAAGAATTAAATGCATTAAATAAAGCAATAAAGAAAGAAAATGAACTATTAAAAGAGGCAAATAAGAGTGAAAATGAGTTTATTGATAAAGTTAATAAAGAAACTGCTAAAGATATCTTAAATCCTGTAAAAAAAGGTCTTATTAAGCAATATAAAGATGAAGATATAGATAATCTATCTACTTATTCAAAAGAACTTGCTGAAGATAATATAAGAAAGGATTTAGAAATTAAATCACTTACTGAAGAAGTTAATAGTTTTAGATCAGGTAAAGCATATAAAGAACAAAATAAAATTATAGCTAACCAAAAAATCATTATTAATCAAAAAGATAATGAAATAAATGCTTGGAAGAATAAATTTGAAGAATTAGCTGAAGAATTTAAGAATTTTAAGCAAAAGATTCAAAATAAGATATACTCTCTTGCTTCTAAAGTATTTGAAATCCTTCATATACCTTATTCTTGGAATGAGGCAAACGATATTGATTATGCTATTGATACAGCAAGAGATTATTTAAACAGACATTCAAAATCTAAAGACGATTTAGAAAGATGATTTATAATATTACCAGTTTATATGGTAAAATAGAATTGTTACGAACTGGTATATTTATAAATCCCAACAAAGGAGGAAAGATATATGGGAATCTATAAATTACCTAAAAATCAATGGACTAAAGATGGTCGTAAGTATAAATATTATTGGAATGAAAAAGATAAGAGTGGAAAATGGAAAAAGAAATTTTCACAAGCATATAAAACTAAACTTGATGCAATGAATGCTGAAAGAGAGTTTTTAAATAATAAAGTTGAGTTTGGTGGAGATATGGATATGACATTTGGTACTCTTACCGACCAATATATTGAATCACAAAAAAATAAAGTTCGTAAAAGAACTATGGAAACATATTTAAAAAGAAGAAGATATTTTACTAGTTTTGAAAATGTTAAGTTAAAGGATATGGATGG
>CALVSA010000021.1 GCA_944358825.1 uncultured Bacilli bacterium | reverse complement strand
GATAACATAGAATTACATCTTTTTACTATTAAATTTTCGAAAAGGGATGACTTTTCGTTAGAAATTTGGTACACTATTTGTATAGATAGATGGAGGAATAAAAATGGGAAACGAAAAGTTAATAACGTTAGTAAATGGTCGGGAAGACTTTAGTGAAGTAGAGTTGCTTTGCGCTTTTGAACTTGAACAATTTAATAGTAACTACATAATATACACTAGAGGTGAAAAGGATAAAGATGGGCATACGATTATTTATTCTGGTAAGTTATTACTTGAAAATGGTAAACAATATCTAGTTAATATTGATGAGGGCGATGAATGGGAACAAATAAAAGACGTTATGCGTCAAATGGCTAAATATAGTTTTAATGGTGATAAGAATGCATGAGAATATTACTGGAATTAAAAAAGTAGATGTGTTTAATGATATTGTATCAAGGTTAGAAGATAGTAAAAAAGCTCGTGTTAGTGATGATGTTGTTCTTGGTATGCGTAATTATTATAATACCAAAAATGAATATCGTTCTCGTGTTACAATGCTTGCAGAAAAGTTAAAAGGTATAAGACCTATTGATAGTGAAATTAATAATGTTATTTATCTATCTGATTTTATGGAACGTGGTATTGCTATTAAGTCTTCACTTAATTCGTTTAGGCAAATATGGGTAGAGTATCGTTTAATATATAATGAAAATAGTTATAAAGAAGAAAAGGTAGAATCTAAAAATATAGAAGTTAATTTAGAACCAAAAATTAGTGTTGAAGATCAAAAACAAGTAGTAGAGTCTAATATAGATTTAGATGAAAATTATAAAAAGTTATATACAAAAGTAGTTAATTTAAGTAAGTATATTGAAGAGTTTAATAAGAAGAAGATTGATTTAAATAGACAAATTTCTAATCTAGAGGATAAAAGGAGAAAATTAAGTAACGAAATAGAGCAGTTAGAAAATGCTAAACGTGAGTTTGAAAGGTATAAATTAGAAGAACAGCAAAAAATTGATAAAATGAAAAGTGAAGTGAATAGTAAGGTTTTAAGTTTACAAAACTTGATCGATAATTTAGATAATATTTTGGAAAAAGTTAGTTAGGAAGTGATTTTATGGATAGTAAAGAACAAATTATGAAAGACTATAATGAGCTTGATAGTCTTGAAGATTCTCAAAGTAATAATAATAAAAAGAAAAAAAAGAAATTTAGTATTTGGTTAATTTTACTTATTGTTTGTATTCTTCTAATTATTGGTGGTTTAGTATTCTTTTTCTTATTTGCTCTAAAGCCTAAAGCACTACTTGTTAATGGTGTTGATAAGATGCTTGGTAGTTTTTATACTATTGTTGAGCCATTAAGAATGGATTATAACATACCTAATAATTATAGTGTTACTAATAGTACAAAAGTTACTTATAATGGTGAAGATGAGTCTATGAAAAATCTGTTTGATAATATGCAGTTAAATGCTAATTATATGTATGATGGTTCTAATAAAAAAGCGTATTTAGATGTTGATAGTAATTTAGCAGGTTCTAATCTTAATGTTGATTATTATGTAAATGATGTAGAGCAATTTATATCTTTGGAAAATATAACTAATGGTTATATTAAACTAGAAGATTTTCCAAGAAGTATTTTTATGAGTAGTAATTTTACTAATGAAGATATAAATCGTATTTATAATAAAGCTACTAATAGTTTAGAAAATAGTATTGAAGAATCTTGGGTAAGTAGAAAGATTAATATTTCTTCTGGTACTGCTACTGTAACTTTAACTTTGAGTAAGAAAAATTATAATACTGTTTTAAATAATTTAAAAAATGATTTATTTAAAGATAGTAAAGTTCTTGAGTTTTTAACTAAAATGTATGGAGAAGATTATGTAATTGAGTTAAGAGATATGGATTTAACTAATACTGATGAAGAGGATATAAAAGATTATTTAACTGTTACTGTTGAACAATCTATTATTCAAGATGATCTAAAGAAAGTTGAATTTATTACGAAAGATACTAATGTTACTAATAAATTTAGTTTTATTAATAATAATGGCGATATTACAATTACAAGTTATACAGATGAAGAAGTTACTAGTGAGTCTAAACTAAAAATTGATGGTAAAAACTTTAATTTAATTCTAAATAGTGATCAAGATAATCCTAGTACATTAAAGGGAAGTGAGGCTGATGGATTTTATACTTATACATTAACTGTTCCACAAACTTCTTTGGATGCTACTGATTCGGCTTTAATTGGTCCGGCGCCATCTCAAAATTTTGAGATTACTTATAAGTTTAAAAATACTATTGGCGCTAATGTAACTTATGAAAATAGTATTGGTATAAATTATGATGATCTTAATTTAGTTATTGATAGTACTGGAACTATTGCTAGTTTAGGTCAAGAAATTAATGTTGATACAAGTAATTATATTCCATATGAAGAGGTAAATATGGAAGAGTTTGAAACTAATTTAACAAATGTTTTGATGCCATTTTTAATGGTATTATATGGAGATAGTGCTTCAGTAAATGGATAGAGAAGTAGAAATAGGAAGAGTTTATCATCATTTTAAAGGAAATGATTATATAGTTATTGCAATAGCACTTGATTGTGATGATTTATCTAAAAAGGTAGTTTATAAAAGTGTTATTGATAATAAATATTGGGTACGTGATTATTTAGAATTTTTATCTTTAGTTGATAAGGAAAAATATCCTGATATAGAGCAAAAATATCGTTTTGAATTAAAAGATTAAAAATGACAATTTGTCATTTTTAATTTTACAACTTAATTATATTTTGTTATAATTAAAATGGTGGTTATTATGGATTATAGTGTTAAAATAGATGAGTTTGAAGGGCCATTAGATTTACTTCTTCATTTAATTAAGCAGGATGATATTGATATTTATGATATTTCTATTGAAAGAATTACTAAACAGTATTTAGATTATATAAATTGTATGGAGAGTTTAAATATAAATGTTGGGGCCAATTATTTAATTATGGCAGCCGAGCTTATGGAAATAAAATCTAATATGTTACTTCCTATAAAAAAGGTTGAAGAAGAGGAAGAAGAAGTTAGTAAAGAAAATTTGATTAATAAATTAATTGAGTATAAAAAGTATAAAGAAATAACTAGTGATTTTAAATCTTTAGAAAAAAATCGTCATGATATTTATATTAAGGCTCCAGAAAATATTAAAATATATATTGATAATAATATAGGCCAAGATGCTAGTATAGATGATTTATTAAATGCTTTTAGGAAATATTTAGAAAGAAAAAAATTAGAAAAACCTTTAACTACTAAAGTTACTAACAAAGAATATAGTGTTAAAGATAGAAAAAATACAATTATAAATATTTTAAGACAAAAACCTAAATGTGAGTTTAGTGAGTTGTTTTTAGAGTTTAATAAACCATATATTATTGTTACTTTTTTATCGGTATTAGAATTAGCAAAAGAAGAAGAAATTATTATTAATCAAGAGAATAATTTTGATAATATTTATATAGAAAGAAGGATAAATGATGGAAGCAGTAATTGAAGGCTTACTTTATGTTCAAGGAGATTTAGGTTTAACTATTAAGCAAGTTATGGATGTATTGGATGTTAGTGAAGATGAGGCTAAGAGGTTGATTTTTAATCTAAAAAATAGTTATGAGAAAGAAAATAGAGGACTTCGTATTAAGTATTTAGCTAATACTTTTAAGTTAACCACTAAAGAAGAACATAAAGATTATTACCAGAAGTTATTAGAAAATCCTAAAACTCATACTTTATCACAAGGAGCTTTAGAAACACTTGCAATAATTGCGTATAATGAACCAATAACGCGACTTGATATTGATAAACTTAGAGGAGTTGATTCTAGTTATATTATTAGAAGATTGCTTGCTAAAGGTTTGATTAAGGAAAATGGTAAAGCTGATTTACCTGGTAAACCTATTTTATATAAAACTACTGATGATTTTTTAGATTATTTTGGGTTATCTACTATCAAAGATCTACCAAAAATAGAGATGTTAGAAGAAATGGAAGAAGAAAAAGATTTATTTACTTCTAATTATAAGGAGGATTAAATGAATATTATTGATATTATTTTAAAGAAGAAAAACAAATTAGAACTTAGTGAAGAAGAAATAAAATATGTTGTTGAAAACTATGTAAATGATAATATTAAAGATTATCAAATGAGTGCTTTATTAATGGCAATAGTTATTCAAGATATGAGTAATGATGAGATTAATTATTTAACTAAATACATGATAAATAGTGGTTCTACTTTTGATTTATCAAAGTTTGATCATGTTGTAGATAAACATTCAACGGGTGGTGTTGGTGATAAGACAACTCTAATTATTAGTCCAATTGTTTCTGCATGTGGGGTAAAAGTGGCAAAGATGAGTGGTAGAGCATTAGGTTATACTGGCGGGACAATTGATAAATTAGAATCTATTAAAAATATAAAACTTAATTTAGATGAAGAAGAATTTATGAATGAGATTAGTGATATTGGTCTTGCTATTACTTCACAAACTAAAGATATAGCAATTGCAGATAAGAAAATATATGCTCTAAGGGATGCAACTGGAACCGTTGAATCTATTCCTTTAATTGCCTCATCAATTATGAGTAAAAAAATTGCTATGGGATCTAAAAATTTGGTTATTGATCTAAAAGTTGGGAAGGGGGCTTTAATTAAAAATTTAGAAGATGCTAGACGTCTTGCTAATATTATGATTGATTTAGGTAAGAAAAATAATATGAGAGTAGTTTGTATACTTACTAATATGGATATTCCTTTAGGTAATAATATTGGTAATAGTCTAGAAGTAATGGAAGCAATTGATATACTTAAAAATAAAGAGGATAATGATTTAAAAACATTATGTATTACTCTAGCTAGTTATATGGTTAAACTTGGTTTAGATATAGAGTTAGAAGATGCTAAAAAGATGGTTATCAATAATTTAAATAATGGTTTAGCATATAATAAATTTATTGAATTAATAAATTATCAAAAAGGAGATTTGTCTTCTTTAAAAAAACAAGAAGCTAAATATGTAATTAAAGCAACTAGTAGTGGTTATATAACTAATTTAACTGCTGATTTTATTGGAAAACTTGCTATGCATTTAGGAGCGGGTAGAGAAAATATGAAAGATGCTATTGATTATGATGCAGGTGTTATTTTACATAAGAAAAACGGTGATTATGTAACTAAAGGGGATATAGTTATGAGTTTGTTTACAAAAAAGGATATAAATACTAATATTGAGATTGTTACTACAAATGAAAAACCGATGGAAGAAAAATTAATTTATGAAGTAATTAGTTAACACTTGCGTAAGTTAAATATTTTTGTTAAAATGTTATTAGTTATACTGATTTAATCAGTTCTTTTTTTGAAGGTGAAAGTATGAAAATAAGTGATGTAGATAAAGAAAAACTAGCGCCTATGATGCGTCATTATGTAGAGTTAAAAGAAAATTATGAAGATGTTTTACTTTTTTATCGTCTAGGTGATTTTTATGAACTTTTTTTTACTGATGCAGAAATTGCATCACATGAGTTAGGATTAACTCTAACGGGTAGAAATGCTGGAATTGATAAGAAAGTTCCAATGTGTGGTGTTCCTCATCATGCAGTTGATACTTATGTTGATAAGTTAGTAAAAAAAGGACATAAGGTTGCTATATGTGAGCAAGTAGAAGATCCAAAAAACGCTAAAGGGATTGTTAAAAGAGAAGTTCAAGAGGTTATTTCTTTAGGTACTTTAGTTAATAGTAGTTCTTTAAATGAAAAAGAAAATAATTATATTGGTAGTGTTTTTGATTATGATTATTCTTATATTATAACTTATTCAGATATTACTACTGGACAGTTATATACTAAGATGATTGAACATGATGATAATATATTAATAAATGAAATTTTATCTTTAAATTTAAAAGAAGTTATTGTCAATTCAAAGGTAAATAAAGAAGTATTAAATACTATTAAAAATCAATATAAATTACCCATTAGTGTTATTGATGAGTTAATTAAAGAAGATGAATTTAGTAGTATTTATGAAAATTTAGATATAAGTTATAAAATATCGATTAGGCATTTATTATATTATTTAGTAGTTAAGCAGAAGAGAAATATGTCGCATTTACAAAAAGCAATTATTATAAGAAATAATGAATTTTTGAAGATGGATATTCATACTAAACGTAATTTAGAGTTAACAGAGACTCTACGATTAAAAGAGAGAACTTATTCTTTATTGTGGTTACTTGATAATACTAAAACAGCGATGGGATCTCGAAAGTTAAAGTTATGGATTGAAAATCCTTTGATAGATTTAGGCGAAATAGAAAAAAGATATGATATCGTAGATAATTTATTAGAAGAATTTATTTTGTGTGATGAATTAAGAAATTATTTATATAATATGTATGATTTAGAAAGATTATGTGGTAAGGTTGCATTAGGAAGCGCGAACGCTAGAGATTTGTTACAACTAAAAAATTCGATTAAATATTTACCTGAGATAAAAGATATTTTTAATAAAATAAATTATAATAATAATATTGAGACTTTATCAGATTTATATGAGTTATTAGAAAAATCTATTTATGATTCTCCACCAGTAGGTATAAAAGAAGGTTATTTAATAAAAGATAATTATTCTTTTGATTTGGATGAGTTAAAAGCTTTAAGAAGTGGTGGTAAAGATTTTATTAGTAATTTTGAAGAAGAAGAAAAAAAGAGAACTGGTATTAAAAATTTAAAGGTTGGTTTTAATAAAGTATTTGGTTATTTTATAGAAATTAGTAAAGGTAGTAGTAGTTTAGTTACAGAAGATATGGGCTATACGAGAAAACAAACGCTTGCTAATTGTGAGAGATATATTACACCACTTTTAAAAGAAAAAGAAGATTTAATATTAAGTGCTGAAGATAAGATAATTAATTTGGAGTATGAATTATTTATAGAAATTAGAAATAAGGTAAAAGAATATATTCCTAAATTACAATATATTGCTGAAGTTATTAGCGAGATTGATGTTTTACAATCATTTGCTTTTGTTTCTGAAAAATATAATTATGTAAGAGCCAAATTAACTAAAGAACATGAAATTAGATTAATTGATTCTCGTCATCCAGTTGTAGAGAAAGTAATTAAAGATGAGTATGTAAAAAATGATATTATTATGGATAAAAATACACAAATACTTCTTATTACTGGTCCTAATATGGCTGGTAAATCTACTTATATGAGACAGCTTGGAATAATTGTTATTATGGCGCAGATTGGTTGTTTTGTACCTGCTAAAGAAGCTGTTTTACCAATTTTTGATAAAATATTTACACGAATTGGTGCAAGTGATGATTTAGTAAGTGGAGAATCTACTTTTATGGTTGAGATGAAAGAGGCTTCTAATGCGATATTAAATGCTACTAGTGATAGTTTAATTTTATTTGATGAATTAGGTAGAGGAACTGCTACTTTTGATGGTATGAGTCTTGCTCAAGCAATTTTAGAGTATATTCATAATAAAGTAGGGGCTAAAACCTTATTTTCAACACATTATCATGAACTTACTGATTTGGATCAAAATTTGCCTCATTTAAAAAATGTTCATGTATCAGCGGATGAGACTGATGGTAAGATTACGTTTTTACATAAAATAAAAAATGGTAGTGTTGATAAGAGTTATGGTATTAATGTCGCCACTTTAGCGGGTCTTCCTGAAGAAGTAATTAAAAGAGCAAGTGATGTTTTAAGTGTTTATGAAAAAAAGGAAGTAAAGAGAGATAAGAAGATTCAAACAGCTTTGCCACTTGATTTTAATGATAAAAAAAGTGAAGTGGAAGAAGAGTTAAAAAAGATAAATATTTTAGAAATTACACCAATTGATGCGATGAATATTCTTTATAAGTTAAAGGGAAAAATAAAATAGAAGCAAGTTATACAAGATACTTGCTTCTTAAATTATCAAACCTTCTTTTTCTTACCTTTTGTATATGTTCTTTATCCTTTTTTACTCTTTTGGTATAACAGTTATCTTCGTATATTAAATATGCTTCTATATTGCTTATACCGCAATTTAGATATACTTCTAATTGTCTGGTAGTCATGTATGAGGTTAAATCACATTTGATTTTAATGACAATGTCATTGAAGTTATTATCTAATTGGTTAGTATGACATATAATTGGTTGATTATTAAAGAGTTCTCCGATACATATAAAATCTTTATTTTTTGTTTGATAAAATAAATATTCTTTTTTAGGATTATTTCCTAATATATTTAAATTATCTTGGATAATAGAACCAATATAGAAAGAGGTAACAGGTTTACTATTATTATTCATTCATACCACACCCTTTTCTAATTACATTCTAACATAGTTAATAAATTATTCAACCTATAAGTTAAATTTAATAAAAATATGTGTCAAATATTAGTCAAAAATGTCGAAAAAACTCATTGACTATTATATTTATATTATATATAATTGAAAAAAGGACGTGAAAAAGTGGAGAGAATTCAAAAAATTATTGCTAATTATGGTTATTGTTCAAGAAGAAAAGCAGAAGAGTTAATAAAAAAGAAAAAAGTAAAAGTAAATGGAAAGATTATAGATGTTGGTTATTTAGTTAGTAGTAAGGATAAAATAGAGGTTGATGGTAATTTATTAGTAAAGGAAAAGAAGTTTGAATATTATTTATTAAATAAACCAAGATCTGTTGTTAGTACTACAAATGATGAGCATAACCGAAAAACTGTTGTAGATATTATTAATACTAAAACTAGAATATATCCAGTAGGTAGACTAGATTATGATACAACTGGTGTGATTTTACTTACTAATGATGGAAAGCTTGCTAATCTTTTAATGCATCCATCTAGTAATATCGATAAAACTTATGTTGCTAAAGTGAGAGGGATAGTAACGGGTTATGATATTAAAAAATTAAGAAATGGTGTTTATATTGATAATATAAAGACTTCAAAAGCTAAAGTCAAATTGCGTAAAATTGATAAGAAAAAAGAAACTAGTATAGTTGAATTAACTATTCATGAAGGTAGAAATCATCAAGTTAAAAAAATGTTTGAATCTTTAGGTTATAAAGTTGATAAATTAACTCGTATAAGATATGCTTTTTTTACTACTGATGGATTAAAAGTAGGTGAGTATAGAAAACTTAATCCTAAAGAAGTTAGTGTTTTATATAATTTAATTAAAAATAAAAAAACTAATTAGTTTTTTTATTTACTATAGTTACTTTTCCACTATCAAAATGATAAATTATATTACATAGTTTTTCAATATCTTCTTTAATATGGGTTGCTATGATAATTAATTTATCTTTATTTTTTTCTTCTAATAAGATATTTCTAATAATATTAACACTGTTTTCATCGATTCCATTTAATGGTTCGTCTAATAATATTATTTTTGTATCTTCCATTAGTGCTTGAACAATTCCTAATTTTTGTTTCATACCTAAAGAGTATTTAGAATATAATTTATCTTTTTCTTCTAATAAGCCAACTTTATCTAACCAAGTTAGAATTATTTTATCATCTATTTTATTATTAATACTTGCTAGTAGTTTTAAATTGTCAAAACCAGATAAATTGTTTATAAAATTTGGTTTTTCTATTAATGCTCTAATTTCATTATTAAAATAATTATTTGCTAGAGCATTTTCATCATTTATTAAAATAGTTCCACTAGTTGGTTTTACAAACCCACAGATGACTTTTAAAAGCATTGTTTTACCACTGCCATTTCTTCCAATAAAGCCATAAATATTACCAGATTCTAGGCTCATATTAATATTATCTAATATTATGTTGTTATCTAATGTTTTAGATAAGTTATTTATTTCTAATTTCATTTAATTACTCCTTTCAAATAATATATCTTTTTTCCATTTTAATAGATATATACTAAATACTAGTATAAAATTAATAATAATATATAATGAAGAATATATGATATTTGTAGTTATTGAGCTAAATTCTGTAAGTCTACTTATATAATATCCTGGTAAAAATATTAATATATAGTTTGGTAAAATGTCTATAAATGATATTATGATAATAACTGTAATAGTGGTTATTATATAGGCTTTTTTATTGGTTAAATAGCTTGTTAGTATACCTAGTATAATTGAAAATAAATATATTTTAAATAAATCAATAAAAAGTATTATTGTATTTGGAATATTATATATATAATTATTGGTAATATTAAAGTTTCTATTAGAAAAAATAATGGTAAAGATTATACTTAATATAAGTAGTATAATAAAGATATTACTAACTATATAAAATATTAATTTTAAATTAGATTTTATTATTTCTTTTTTATTTAGTCTTATTAATATATTATAATTATTAAAATACTTTTTTTCTATATATATTATTGATGATAAAATACTTGGAATTAAAAATGCTATAATTATAAATGGGTTGCATGATACGTAATTTAACAGCTCAAAGAAATTGTATTCAAAACGATTAACACTAAAGATAAAAATTCCTAGGCCAATATAGGGAATGATTAATTTATATATTATTGATTTTTTGTAATCATTTATGATTATTTTTTCTAAATTATTCATAATTATTCAACACTTTCTCTTTGTTTGAATATATTTTATATATAATTAAGATAGCTATAATATTTATAATTATTAAAAATGCAAATGTTAGCCATATGTTTGGTATACCATCTAAATATACTACATTTAAAAGTGAAAATACATTATTTATTCCTTCTATTTTGGTAATGGTCGCTATTATAGGGCCGATTATAAAGTTGCCGATGCATTCTAGTACCATCATTATTATGAAGTTAAAAATTAATAATATAGAAAAATTTTTAATATATCTAGATAATATAATAGATATGTTTGTAATGAATATACCATATAAAAATAATATTAGTAAATACAGGAAGATAAATAGATATGGACTTAGGGTTTCCATGAATTTGTGTCCGAAATTAAATGATGAACCTACAGAACTATATTCAAAATTTTGATTTGGAAATAAAATTGTTGATATTATTAAAAATATTAGTAATATTATTGGAATAATTAAATTTTTTAACCAAGAATATAAGATTTGTTTTTTTATAATATGGTTATAATTATCTCTTTGTATTAAGTTAGTTAAATAACCGCTGTGGTATATTTTGAAAAAAGCATAACATGTTATGATTGGTATAATTAAGCCTGCAAAAAATAATGTGATAGTAAATATATTTTTTGCTACTATATACCACCAAAATGAAAATGATGTTATTTTGGAGTATTCTAAATCTATATTAAAATAAGGTGCGTTGTTGATATAAAATAATATTATTGATATAGTTATGATAATAATTATAAAAGCACTGATTATTATTGTTGGCTTTTTATCGATTTTAAACATACTTCCTCCTTAATAGCTTATTAGTTAACTTTATTATATCAAATATATATTTATATGTAAATTAAATGTTTATAATTGTCTAAAATAAATATCATTAATTTAATAGTAAGAACATAATATAGTAATGTATAAAGAAAGGAATGATTTTACTTATGGATACACTTAAAGTTAGTACAAAGTCTAATCCAAATTCAGTTGCAGGTGCTTTAGCTAATGTTTTTCGTGAGAAGGGTAGTGTGGAAATTCAGGCAATAGGAGCTGGAGCATTAAATCAAGCAATAAAAGCAATTGCTATTGCAAGAGGGTTTGTAGCGCCAAGTGGAAAAAATTTAGTTTGTATACCTGCTTTTACTGATATTGTAATTGAAGGTGATGAGAGAACTGCTATTAAGTTGATTGTAGAGGCTAAATAGCTTCTTTTTTATTTAGCTTTTTAGAAAGTAATACGATTTTTATGTGGAAAATATAAAAATTATAAATAAATTTAAGGTATTTTGAAGAAAAATGTCTTTTTGCATGATATAATATAAAATGGAATTGAAACTATATCAGAAAGGCACGATATGAATGTTTTGTATTTAAAAAGCAAATTAATACAATTAAAAGAAATTCATTATGATTATAAATTTATATTAAAAAATACTTTAAGAATCTATGATAAAAGATTGAATTAACTAATGTTATATAAAACTTATTATTGATTAATCTAGATAATTTTATGAAAATTTAATAATGGAAAAAACAAGTATCAAGAATTAAAAAAATATGTAGTTTTTTAAATATTTTAGAAGAAAAATATTCAATTGTTAAGGAAGTGGTAAAAAATGATTAAAGGAAAACCATTTGTAAAATGGGCTGGTGGAAAAAGACAAATAATTGATAAACTAAAACAATATGTTCCGGATGAATTTAATACTTACTATGAACCATTTGTTGGTGGTGGAGCATTACTTTTTGAACTTTCACCTAAAAAGGCAGTTATAAATGATTATAATAAGGAACTTATGAATGTTTATGAATGTATTAAAGATAGTAAAAAATTTGATTTAATGTGTAGAGAATTGAATCATCATGAAGCTGAACATTCTGAAGAATATTATTATGAAATAAGAAATATTGATAGAGATAAAAAGAAATTTAATAAACTTATAGATTATAAAAGAGCAGCTCGTACTATTTACTTAAACAAAGCATGTTTTAATGGTTTATATAGAGTTAATAGTAAAAATGAGTTTAATGTGCCATTTGGTAAGAAAACTAAAGTAAATACTTATGAAGGACAAAATTTAGGTATTATATGTGGTTATTTAAATTATAACGATATTAAGATATTATCAGTTGATTTTGAAGAAGCTCTAAAGGATGCTAAAAAAGGGGATTTTATATATTTTGATCCACCTTATGATTCTGATACTATAACATTTAATAGTTATACTGAAGATGGTTTTGGAAAAGAAGAACAAAAAAGGCTTGCTAAAGTATTTAAAGAGTTGTCTGATAAAGGTTGTTATGTTATGCTTTCTAATCATAATACAACTTTAGTAAATGAATTATATAAAGATTTTAATATTTATGTAATTGAAGCGAAAAGGAATATAAATGCAGATGGAAAGAAAAGGGGTAAAGTAGAAGAAGTTATTGTTACAAACTATGAAAATAAAAGAGGATTTGATAACGATTAATAAATTATTAAAAGTATTTAAAGAGTAAATGTCGTATATATTTATAGGAGGTAGTGTATGAGTAAGAAGTATTATTATGAAGATGAAGATTTTAAACTTATACAAGGCGATTCATTTAAGGTGTTAAAAGGTATTGAACCTAAAAGTGTTGATATGATATTTGCAGATCCTCCTTATTTTTTATCTAGTGATGGTATTTCTTGTAGTGGTGGAAAGATGGTATCAGTAAATAAAGGTGATTGGGATAAATCTATTAGTGTTGATGAAAAACATAAATTTAATAGAAAATGGATTAAATTATGTTATCAAATATTAAAAGATAATGGTACTATTTGGATTAGTGGAACGATGCATAATATTTATTCAATAGGTATGGCATTAGAACAAGAAGGTTTTAAAATTATAAATAATATAACTTGGAAAAAATTAAATCCACCACCAAATATTAGTTGTAGATTTTTTGTTCATTCTACTGAAACTATTCTTTGGGCAAAAAAAGATATTAAAAAAGAAAAACATAAGTTTAATTATTCCTTAATGAGAGAATTAAATGATGGTAAACAAATGAAAGATGTTTGGGAGTCATCTTTGACTAAACCTAGCGAGAAAAAATGTGGTAAACATCCTACTCAAAAACCAATAGAAATATTAGAAAGAATAATACTTGCATCTACTGATGTAGGTGATTTAATTTTAGATCCCTTTAATGGTAGTGGAACAACTGGAATTGTTGCTAGTAGATTAAATAGAAAATATATAGGAATAGAAAAAGAAAAAGATTTTTTAGATTTAACGATAAGAAGAAAGGAAAGTGATATAAAATGAAACGAGATTTTATAGATGTTATAAAGCAATTAAAAAATAGTATTACACCAACAGACTTTTTTGTTGATTATCCTAAAGTATATTTAAATATAAAAGATTATGAAAGACATTTAAATTTATTAAATAGTTTAATTGGTAAGGAAAACATAGAAGAAGAATTTGTTGATTTAGTATCTTCATATCCAGAAGTTATGAAATCAATTCCAATATTACTAGCGACGCATGAAACTAAATTTGATATTATAAATATTCCGACATTTACAATGTTAGACAATATCAAAAATAGAAATTTTAGTATTATTGATGAACAATATATATGTTATGATTTTATAGAAAAAAATCATCCAATAGAAGACTATGCAGAATTTTTAAAAAAAACTGGATTATTAGATTTGTTAAAAGATAAAAAAATAAAAAGTTTAGTAGATTATGCAATAGGAATAGAAGTTGGTATGGATACTAATGCTAGAAAATCTAGAACTGGTCAAATTATGGAAGCAATTGTAGAAGAATATATTAAACTACTTAATATAGATTATGATTCTCAAATGAAAAGTGTTGATATAGATAAAAAATATGGAACTAATTTATGCTCTATAGGTAAAGCAACAAAAAAATTTGATTTTGTTTATAAAAGTAAAAATGATAATAAAATTATTGTTATGGAAGTTAATTATTATGGAAAACAAGGTTCAAAACCAAATGAAACTGCGAAAAGTTATATTGAGTTAAATAATAAAATAAAAATAATGCCAAATGTTAAGTTTGTTTGGATAACAGATGGTAAAGGTTGGTTACCTTCTAGAACAAATTTAGAAGATGCTTACGATGAAATAGAAAATTTATATACTCTTAAAGATTTGGAAAATGGTATTTTAGAAAAATTATAATAAATTAATCATCTTATAAATTTTGCCGATTGTAATATAAAATGGTTGCTTTTGAAGGGATTTGAATATAATGAAGATAAATAAAATATTATTAATTATTTTCTTTATAATTATATTGTGTATGTTTTTAGGTTATTATTTCAATAAAGAATTATTGTTTTTGCCTAAAGGTGAATTATTATATACTATTGATTCTCCGAATGATTATTATAGAGCCAATATATATTATGTTGAAGGAGGAAATCTATCTGCTGATGGTGTAAGAGTTGAAGTAGTACATAACAAATCAAAGAAAAATATATACTGGTCTTATCCGGAAACATGGTCAGAGACCGAACAATGGATTTATGATATTAAATGGATAGATTCTAATACAATTAATATAAATGGTGTAACGTTAGATGTTAATAAACAAAAATATAGAAATAATTGATAATTAAGGTATTATATACTACAATTTTTAATTGGTTACAAATATGTATAAATAACTATTTATCTTTTTTGAAACAGTTTTTTCTATTTTAGTATTATATTGACTTTTTAATAAAAAGGAAATACAATAATATCAAGGACGTGATATTATGAAGAAAAATAATAATATTGATTTTAATATTAGTAATGTTAATCAAAAAGTTGAATTATACGGATGGGTTTTAAGAAAAAGAAATTTAGGAGGATTAATATTTATTGATTTAAGAGATAGAAGTGGAGTTATTCAATTAGTTGTTAATCCTGATAGTAAGTATTACGATTTAGCTCATGATTTAAAAAATGAATATGTTATTAGGGTAGAGGGAGTTATTGTTAAAAGACAAAGTCCTAATTCTAATTTAAAAACTGGTGAGATTGAAGTTGAAGTAAGTAATTTAGAAGTTTTAAATACTTCTTTAGATATTCCTTTTACTATTAGTGATGATACTACTGCTAGTGAAGAGACAAGGTTAAAATATCGTTATTTAGATATTAGAAGAAATCCTATTAAAGATAGACTTATTACTAGAAGTAATATAACTTATTATGTTCGTGAGTTTTTACATAATGAGAAGTTTATTGAAGTAGAAACACCTATTCTTTGTAAATCAACGCCAGAAGGAGCAAGAGATTATTTAGTGCCATCTAGAATATTTCCATCAAAATTTTATGCTTTACCACAATCTCCTCAGTTATTTAAACAACTTTTAATGATTGGAGGAATGGAGAGGTATTTTCAAATAGCAAAATGTTTTCGTGATGAAGATTTAAGAGCGGATCGTCAACCGGAGTTTAGTCAGATTGATTTAGAGATGAGCTTTGTTAGTGAAGAAGATGTAATGGATTTAACAGAAAGGTTAATCGCCTATGTTTTTAAGAAAATTAAAAATATTGATATTAAGCTACCGCTTATGAAGATGAAATATGATGATGCGATTAATTATTATGGTTCTGATAAGCCTGATTTAAGATTTGATATGAAGATTAATGATATTACTGATATATTTATTAATACTAATATAACTATGTTTAGTGATGTTATTAATAATGATGGTATTATTAATTGTTTAGTTATTAATAATAATTATGATTATTTTAGTAGAAAAGAGATTGATAAACTAACTGATTTTGTTAAAAAATATAAAGCCAAAGGATTAGCGTTTTTAAAATTTAATGAAGAAGTTAGTGGTAGTATTTCTAAAGTTATTAGTAAAGAAGAATTAGATAAGTTAAAAGAAAAGTTAAATATTAAGAATAATGATGTTGTTTTAATTGTTGCGGATAATAAAAAAATAGTTAAACAAAGTTTAGGAGCTTTAAGAAATAAACTAGGAAGAGATTTAGGTTTAATTGATAATAATATATATAAAATGTTATGGGTAGTTGATTTTCCATCTTTTGAATATAGTGAAGAAGAAAATAGATATGTTGCAATGCATCATCCATTTACTAGTGTAAAAGATTCTGATATAGATAAACTTATAAGTGATAAAGAACATTGTTATTCAAAGGCTTATGATATTGTTATTAATGGTTATGAAGCAGGTGGAGGTTCTATTCGTATTCATAATCAAGATATGCAAAAGAAAATGTTTGAAGCTTTAGAACTAACTGAAGAGCAAATAAAAGAAAAATTTGGTTTCTTTGTTGAGGCTTTAAAATATGGTACTCCTCCTCATGGTGGTTTAGCAATTGGTTTGGATAGGCTTACGATGTTACTTACTGATACAGAAAATATAAGAGATGTAATTACTTTTCCTAAAACTGCTTCAGCGTCTTGTTTGATGAGCGAATGTCCTAATTATGTAGATGAGGCTCAATTAAGAGAATTAAAAATTAAGGTTGAATAAGATTAACTAATATGATATACTTAAATAGTAGAGGATGTGGTTAAGATGTTAAAAGAGCAAAGCCTAAATATAAATAATAAAGTAAATAACAAATTAACTACAAGTAAATACGAGGGTCAAATTTATTACTAAAAAATAATAAAAAATTTAATAATAGAATAATAAAAGCAGAAAATAATTCTAATTTTTAGAATCTTTTTCTGCTTTTTTGTTGTGTGAAAGAAGGAGTAATATGAATAGAAAAGTAATTATATTAGTTATATCAATAATAGTAGTGTTAATTATATTATCAACTACTACTTATGCTTTATTTTTTAGAAAAGATAAGTTAGAAAATACAGAGAGTTACACTGCTGGAATACTAGATATAGTAATAGAAAATGATGAAGAAGGATTAGGAGAAACTCTAAATCTTACAAATAGTTTGCCGGTAACAGATGAAGAAGGTAAGAAATCAACTCCATATAAGTTTAAGATAACTAATAAAGGTAATTTATCTTATACATTTGATTTGTTATTAAATAATACAACTACTTCTAATCAAATAAATTCTGATTATATAAAAATAATGGTAGATAATAATGAACCAGTAACTTTATCTAATCTAGAAAATAATATTATAGCGAGTGATTTAACTCTAAATCCAGAAGAAAGTAAGATAATAAGTATAAGAATATGGTTAGATATAAATACACCAAATAGTGAAATTGGTAAGATTTTTAGTGCAAAATTAGTAATAGATGGAACAGGAATTTTAAATTCAGAAGGAATAGGTTGTGGAATAGGAGGAGGTGATTATCTAGAGGCAGGTTCTATTATAATTAACGGTGGAACTATAAATGCAAGTTCTACTGGTTATGGTGCTGGAATAGGAGGATATGATTTAGAGCTAATAGAAATAAATGGTGGAAATATTACTGCTACTGGTTATGATAATGGAAGTGGATTAGATGGTGGCGCGGGAATAGGAGGTGGGGGACCAACGATGACATCTTGCATTCTTGCAACAGCCCCTAATATATTTATATCAGATAATGCTAATGTAACAGCAATAAATGGTGGAAGTGGAGCAGAAGATATTGGAAATGGCGCATTTAGTTGTTAATATACATATTAGGTTATTTATTACATAAATAAACATAATATATAATAGTATTTAGATAAATCAATAGGCTTCGCTTTTAAATTTTAAAAAAATACTTGACATCTATTTAAGGAAATGATAGACTATTATTAGTCAAAAGACCTAGGTTTTGTCATGGACAGAACTTATCTTTTATAGAAGATATGAAACACCTGGGTATGTGCAAGAAAGGAGGTATATGATGCCTACAATTAATCAAATACTTAGAAAAGGAAGAGGAAAGAAAACATCAAAGAGTAAAGCACCTGCTTTAAATATTGGAGTTAATACTATTCAAAAGAGAACTACAAAATTAAATTCTCCACAAAAAAGAGGAGTTTGTACTCGTGTTGGAACTATGACTCCTAAAAAACCGAACTCAGCTTTACGTAAATATGCCCGTGTTAGATTATCTAATGGTATGGAAGTTACATGTTATATTCCAGGAATTGGACATAATCTACAAGAACACAGTGTGGTATTGATAAGAGGAGGTCGTGTTAAAGACTTAATCGGTGTTCGTTATCACGTTATTCGTGGAACTAAAGATACTGCAGGAGTGCAAAATAGAATGCAAGCTCGTTCTAAATATGGGGCTAAAAAACCTAAAAGTAAATAAAACGTAAAAGGAGGGATAATATGCGTAAGAGACGTGCAGTAAAAAGAGATGTTTTACCTGATGCAATTTATAATTCTAAAGTTGTAACTAAACTAATTAATCAAATTATGCGTGATGGTAAAAAAGGAACAGCTCAAAAAATCGTTTACAATGCATTTGATATGATAAAAGATAAAACAGGACAAGATGCAATGGAAGTATTTAATAAAGCTATGGAAAATATTCGTCCAGCTTTAGAAGTAAAATCTCGTCGTGTTGGTGGTGCAAACTATCAAGTTCCTGTTGAAGTTAAACAAGATCGTGCACAAGCACTTGCATTTCGTTGGTTAACACAATATGCAAGACTTAGAAATGGTCATTCAATGGCTGAGAATTTAGCTAATGAAATTATTGATGCATCTAATGGAACTGGAGCATCAGTTAAAAAACGTGAAGATACTCACAAAATGGCAGAAGCTAATAAAGCATTTGCTCATTATAGATGGTAGGAAAGGAAAAGAGAAATATGGCTCGTAAAATATCGTTAGAAAAAACTCGTAATATTGGAATTATGGCACATATTGATGCTGGTAAAACCACTTGTACAGAACGTATTTTATACCATACAGGAAAAATCCATAAAATTGGTGAGACTCATGATGGTGCAAGCCAAATGGACTGGATGGAACAAGAACAAGAACGTGGTATTACTATTACTAGTGCAGCTACTACTGCATTTTGGAAAGACCATAGATTTAATATTATAGATACTCCAGGACACGTTGATTTTACTATTGAAGTACAACGTAGTTTAAGAGTATTAGATGGTGCTGTATTATTAATTGACGTTCAAGCTGGAGTTGAACCACAAAGTGAGACTGTTTGGCGTCAAGCAAATGATTATAAAGTACCAAGAATTATCTTTGCTAATAAGATGGATAAAATGGGTGCAGACTTTTATATGAGTCTTCAAAGCACTAAAGATAGATTAGGTGCAAATAGTGCTGCTATTGAACTTCCTATTGGAGCAGAAGATACTTTTAATGGAGTTATTGATTTAGTAACTATGAAAGCATATCAATTTGATGGAAAACAAGAAGAAGAGTATGTAGAAATTCCTATTCCAGAAGATATGCGTAATAAAGCAGAAGAATATCGTAATACACTAATTGAGGCAGCTAGTGATTTTGATGAAGAGTTAATGATGAAATATTTAGATGGAGAAGAAATAAGTGTTGAACTTCTAAAAAAGGCTATTAGAACTGGTGTTTTAAAAGCAGAATTCTTCCCAGTTATGTGTGGTACTGCTTTAGGTAATATGGGAATTAAATTATTATTAGATGCAGTTATTGATTATTTACCTTCACCACTTGATGTAGAATCACTAGAGTGTACTGATATGGATGGTAATGAGGTATTAAGACATCCATCTGATAGTGAACCATTTACTGCGTTAGCATTTAAAATTATGACTGATCCATTTGTTGGAAAATTAACTTTCTTTAGAGTTTATTCTGGAGTTTTAACTAGTGGATCTTATGTACTTAACTCAACTAAAAATGTTAAAGAAAGAGTTGGTCGTATATTACAAATGCACGCTAATCACAGAGAAGAAATTACAGAAGTATATGCTGGTGATATAGCGGCTGCTGTTGGTCTTAAAAATACAACAACTGCTGATACATTATGTGATGAGAAAAAACCTTGTATAATGAAAGGTATGGAATTTCCTGAACCAGTTATTCAACAAGCTGTTGAACCAAAATCAAAAGCAGATCAAGATAAAATGGGTCTAGCTTTACAAAAACTTGCAGAAGAAGATCCAACATTTAGAATGCATACTGATAAAGAAACTGGTCAAACAGTAATTGCTGGTATGGGTGAGTTACATCTTGATGTATTAATTGATAGAATGCGTCGTGAATTTGGTGTAGAAGCTACTATTGGTGCACCACAAGTTGCATACCGTGAGACAATTACACAAACTGCTGAATGTGAAGGAAAACATATTAAACAATCTGGTGGTCGTGGACAATATGGACACGTATGGATTAGATTTGAACCAAATAAAGATAAAGGTTATGAATTTGTTGATAATATTGTAGGTGGTGTTGTACCACGTGAATATATTAGTGTTATTGATAAAGGATTACAAGAAGCTATGCAAACAGGTATTTTAGCAGGATATCCAATGGTAGATGTAAAAGCAACATTATATGATGGATCTTATCATGATGTTGACTCATCAGAAATGGCATTTAAAATTGCGGCTTCTCTAGCATTGAAAGAAGCTAAAAATAAATGTAAGCCAGTATTACTTGAGCCAATTATGAAAGTAGTAGTAGTTGCTCCAGAAGAATATACTGGTGCAGTTATGGGTGATATTACATCTCGTCGTGGACGTCCACTTGGACAAGAAGCTCGTGGTAATGCAATTTCATTTGAAGCAATGGTACCACTAGCAGAGATGTTTGGTTATGCAACAAGTCTTCGTTCTAATACACAAGGACGTGGAACATTTACAATGGTCCTTGACCATTATGAAGAAACACCAAAATCAATTGCAGAAGAGATTATTAAGAAAAATGGTGTAAATTAAAATAAAAACTATTGCAATATTCCAAAAATTTGGTAAAATATAATTAGTAATTAAAGAAAGAGAGGAAGATAAAAATGGCAAAACAAAAATTTGATCGTTCAAAACCACACGTTAACATTGGTACAATTGGCCACGTTGACCATGGTAAGACTACATTAACAGCCGCTATTACAAAAGTATTAGCGTCTAAAGGTGGAGCAGAATTCGTTGATTATGCTAATATCGATAAAGCTCCAGAAGAAAGAGAAAGAGGTATTACAATTAATACTTCACACGTTGAGTATGAAACAGACAAACGTCATTATGCACACGTTGACTGTCCAGGACACGCTGATTATGTTAAAAACATGATTACTGGTGCTGCTCAAATGGATGGAGCAATTCTTGTAATTGCTGCAACTGATGGACCTATGGCACAAACTAGAGAACATATCTTATTATCAAGACAAGTTGGTGTTCCTAGAATGGTTGTTTTCATGAACAAATGTGATATGGTTGATGATGAAGAACTATTAGATTTAGTTGAAATGGAAATTCGTGAATTATTAAGCGAATATGGTTTTGATGGAGATAATACTCCAGTAATTAGAGGTTCTGCTCTAAAAGCTCTAGAAGGAGATGCAAATTACGTTAAAGCTATCGAAGATTTAATGGATGCTGTTGACGAATGGATTCCAACTCCAGAAAGAGATACTGAAAAACCATTCTTAATGTCAATCGAAGACGTATTTACTATCACAGGTCGTGGAACAGTTGTTACAGGACGTGTTGAAAGAGGTACTTTAAAATTAAATGATGAAGTTGAAATCGTTGGTTTAAAAGATACTAAAAAAACAGTTGTAACTGGTATCGAAATGTTTAGAAAACAATTAGATTATGCTGAAGCAGGAGATAATGCTGGTGTATTATTACGTGGTATTTCTCGTGAAGAAGTTGAAAGAGGTCAAGTACTTGCTAAACCAGGAAGTGTACATCCTCATAAAAAATTCAAAGCTGAAGTATATATCTTATCTAAAGAAGAAGGCGGAAGACATACTCCATTCTTCACAAACTACAGACCACAATTCTATTTTAGAACTACAGATGTTACTGGTGTAATTACTCTACCTGAAGGTACTGAAATGGTTATGCCTGGTGATAATGTAACTATGACTGTAGAATTAATCGCACCAATCGCAGTTGAAAATGGTACTCAATTCTCAATTCGTGAAGGTGGACACACTGTTGGTGCTGGTGTAGTATCAGAAGTTATTGAATAAGATAGCCAAATGGTTATCTTTTTTCTTTTTCTACTTGTTTTAAGTAAACTAATGTGATATACTTAAATAGTAGAGGAAGTGGTTAATATGTTAAAAAAGCGAAGCTTAAGTATAAAAAATAAAGTAAATAACAAGTTAACTACAAGTAAATACGGGGGTCAAATTTATTACTAAAAAATAATAAAAATATATATAATATATATAAAATACAAGAATTATTCTATGTAAATAGAATATCTTTCTTGTATTTTTTTGTGTTTTAAGGAGTGAAGAAAATGAAGAAGGAAATATTAGTAATTAGTTTAATTGTAGTAACTTTAATATCTTGTATTTTATATTATACTTATGCTATAGATATAACAATGGAAGAAACATCAAGTACAGAAGCTGATTTAGTGTATAATATAAATATAAATGATACAGATGGTAGAAGTATAACAGTAAGTCCTAATACTACTAAAGTATTTGATATATTCTTATCTAGTAATAATAATGGAACAATTAAATATGGTTTTGCTTACAAAGAAACAACAAGTAGTGGTATTGAAGTAAAGATGTTAAATACATCTTTAGATAAAGTAGAAGGTACAATAAATAATAAAGAGACTAAAAAAGTAACTTTAATAATAGATAATAATACATCTAGTAATATAACTTATAATATAATCCCAGTAGCAGGATATGAAAACGGAGGAGATTTAATTATACCAAGTGAGTATACACTTATAAATGGTGAATATGAGTTCCCAGTAGAACCTAATCCACCGAAACTAGTAGATAATATGATACCAGTTATGTATAATGGAAGTAATTGGGTGAAAGCAGATAGTACTAATACTAATGCAACATATAAATGGTATGATTATACAAATAAACAATGGGCTAATGCAGTGCTAGTAAGTAGTACTAATAGAAATACATATGTAAATGCAAGTACAGGAACTGTAATAGCAGAAGATGATGTATTAGCTTACTATGTATGGATCCCAAGATATAAATACAAAGTATTTAATATAACAAAAACAATAGGAACAGATAGTTATAATGCTAGTACTACAGGAATAGATATAGTATTTGAACAAGGAACAGCATCAACCGGAGAAATAATATGTAATTATGATTTTACAATTACTGATGATAGTTTATCAGAAATATGTAGTGGAAGTAATGGACAATATTATACACACCCAGCATTTACGTTTGGAGATAAAGAGTTAGAAGGAATATGGGTTGGAAAGTTTGAATTATCATCATCAAATCCAAGTGAACCTTATGGAGGAGCGCATACTACTGCATTAACAGTAAGAGTGAAACCCAATATGAATCCATGGAGATTCAATCTAGTAGATAACTTTTATAAAGTGATAAAAAATATGCAAAATAGTGGAAATGAATATGGCTTAAGTAGTGATACAAGTAAAGTAGATTCTCATATGCTAAAGAATCTTGAATGGGGAGCAGTGACATATTTAACGCATAGTGATTATGGAAGATGCAGTAATGGAAGTTGTAGTGAAATAGGAATAAATAATTACTCTAGTGGAAGCGGTATTAGTATGCAATTTAAAACAGGATGTGGAGCGAATGCAGGAAGTGGTTCAAGTGGAACATGTAATGAATATACAACAACACTTGGAATGAATGCTAGCTCAACAGGAAACATATATGGCATATATGACTTATCAGGAGGAGCATGGGAATATGTAATGGGTAACATGTCAGGTAGTGTTGGAAATTATACATACGGTGCCGGTTTTGCAGGAAGTAACTTTAGTTATAGTGCATCAACCGCTAAATATATAGATACATATGCATATTATTATGGTACTGATTCTGGTCCTACTGATCAAGCAGCATATAATAGAGCAAGGTTAGGAGATGCAACCGGAGAGGTGGTATCATCATCTAGTTATGCATGGAATGATGATACAGCGTTGTTCACCAACTTTCATCTTGGCAATGAACCTTATGCGTGGTTCCTTCGCGGTGGCTTCTATGGCAATGGCTCTAACGCGGGCGTGTTCTACTTCCGCAGGGGCAATGGAGATTCTAACTACAGCAACTCGGCTCGTGCCTCATTAGCAGTATTTTAGTAAATTAATATTTATTGCTTGTAAAAATCTATTTGATTTGATATACTATATTTAGAGATATGGATGTGATTAAATGGATAAATTAATGTTACTTCTTGATATTAATGCTTGTACTGATTCTGGGACTTTAACTATTATTTTTGTTATTAAAACATTTATTAATATTGCATTTATGGTATTGCCGATGATTTTAATTGTTATGATAACTATTGATTTGTTTAAAAATGTTTTAGCTAGTAAAGATAGTGATATGATTGCTAATAGAAATAGGGCAATAAAAAGAATTATTTATTGTGTAATTGCATTTTTTGTACCTACTATAATTAATCTTGTTATGAATATTGCTTATTCTAATATTGATGATAGTTCTAAGGCTAGTGTATCTTTATGTTGGGAAAATGCGACTATGGATAATATTAAGAAATATCGTGAAATAGAAGAGAAGGGTGCTGATCAAGGACTTGATGAGGATGCAATACAAGAGTGGAAAGATAAAGCTGATGCTAATAAGCCACCTGGTGGATTAGGGGGACTAAAAGATGATGAGGATGATAATGGTTCTAATACAGGTAATGTAGGTGGAGGTTTTGGAGGTAATTCTGGTGGTTTATCTACTAGAGATAATTATACTATTTATGTAGGAGATTCTAGAACTAATGGTATGTGTAGTAGTGTTGATGTTGGTAGTAATGCAAAATGTATTTATGAGAATGGTAAGGGGATATCTTGGTTAGAAAATACGGCTTTATCTAGTATTAAATCTGAACTTAATAATCATAGTAATGCCAATATAGTAATTAATTTAGGTGTCAATGATTTAGGTAGTACTAATTCCAACACTGTTACTTCGCTTGCTGCTCGCTATGTTACGGCTTTTAAGAGTCTTGCTGAATCGTATCCAAATGCAAAAATATTAGTTGTATCTGTTGGAACTGTTGATGAATCAAAAACTAGTAATGTTAAAAATAGTTCCATTAATCTTTTTAATAATACTTTAAAGTCTTCTATTTCTAATTCTTTTGCGGGATCTAATACTTATTTTTGTGATGTAAATGGTAATGTTACTTATAATACATCTGATGGACTTCATTATGATAGTTCGACTTATGAGAAAGTTTATAATTCAATTAGAAATTGTTTATAAATTTTTTTTTATTAAATAGGAAAGTTCTCCGTTCAAGAACAAACAAAAAAGTCACATCAGATTTAATTCTAACAAAACTAAATAGAGAACTGTAACAAAATAATCTTTTTGATTTAAAAAACGTTGACAAACATATGTTTTGTATGTTATAGTTTAATTACAAGTGAGGTGGTATGTTATGAAGGGTTATAAAACTTATAAATTTAGATTATATCCTAGTGAAAAACAAACAATCTTAATTCATAAGACCTTTGGATGTGTA
>CALVSA010000020.1 GCA_944358825.1 uncultured Bacilli bacterium | reverse complement strand
TCTCTATTTAGTTTTGTTAGAATTAAATCTGATGTGACTTTTTTGTTTGTTCTTGAACGGAGAACTTTCCTATTTAACAAAAAAAGTAAATACATATTTTGTATCTACTTTTATTTTATATTTTTTAGTAAAGCTATGTTATTTCTAGTTATTCTTTAATACTTTATAGATTTTTCGACTAATAAGTAAAACACCTAAAGCAAAAACATTAATAACTATTGGTAATTTATAATCAACACCAGTTTGAGGTGGATTAGGATAATCGACAGCTACTTCTTGGACATTACTATCTTGTGGATAGGTACAACGAGTAATTTTCCAATTAATATATGCATTATCAATAACTTTTGGAATGTATTCTTCATAACTTAATTCATACATTTTATCTATAATAGTAGTATCAATACTATATTCTAATAATGCTGTTTTTTTAAGTTCTATAAAATTTGAAACAACTTTATATTTAGTAGTAATTTCTTCTACTAAAGCACTAGCATTAATTTTATAAGAAAAACCATATAATATTTTAGAGTAATCTAATTTATATACATCTTTTTCTTTATATTTAGTACCACTAAGTACATATTTACTACTTTCTTCTTTAGCATATCCTTTAATAACATGAGAAACTTTTTTCTTATCACAAGTTAAAACAATATTATTACCATTCTTTTCAAAAATATAAGTTCCCCAGTTATTAGCTATATAAGATAAATCAAAGCTACCATAACCATATATCCAACTAATATCTGATTTTGAAATATTTGTAGTTGAACCATCAAACTTGCTATCACCAGAATTAACTTTATTATAACTACTTACAAAAAGATCTTTTTCTTCTTCAGTCAATTGTTCTTTTGTCCAAACAGCATAATGACCACTTCCTTGTTTAATTAAAACAAAGTTAGTATTAGCAAATTCATATCTACTATTTGAATCATATTTTTCACCTGTTAATACTTCACCAGTCATACCACCACTAATGTTTGTAATATTACTATTAAGATTGTAACCATTATTTTTTAACTCTATAATTTTTGCTTCGGCTTCTTCTAAAGAGTCAAATTCAAAATAAATATCGCTTTCATCGTATTTTTCTTTAGTTGAAGTAACATTAGTAACTAACTTTCCAAGCGTACTATCAATTTCATTATTAAAAATCCACTTATCAACTTCTTCTTGTGTATCAAATGAAATACTATCTGTTTCAATTTTATCTTTACTTGAGACTCTAATTGGATCTACTTTTCCATTAGTAGTATTATATTCATCTTGAAATTCTTCTAATTTTTCTAAGGCTTCTTCTTTGGTATCAAAAACATCATTTCCTTTTAATTGTACATAAGTTTTCATAACTTCAATTTTAAAAGGAACTTCTACATATTCATTGTTAACAAATTTAAATCCTTCTTTAACGGGAATATAACTATTAGCAAATGACTCTGCTGATTCTTTAGTATCGAAATACTTGATTTCATTATTTTCTTTATAATCAACTTGTAATTTTTTAGAACCATCATTCTCACTAACTACAATATTATAATGTAATTTTTGATTATCTTTTAATGCTTCTTTTAACTTATTAATTTCATCATGACAATCAACACTCTTACAAACAATATCTTCACCCTTAACATTCTCAATTCTTGATACATCTAGAGGAGAAATAGTATAAGAGCCCTTTACATAAGGTAAAACAGAAACAATACTGTCAAAATAATTTTTTGCATCTTCTTTGCTTATAAATTTATTATCTACTAAAATAGTTTTTACTTCTGTTTTTTCTTCAGATGTTTTTCTTTCAACATTCATCTTGTAATTATACATATAATTTACCAAAACACCTTTGCCATTATTTTCATTCAAATCAAATACTCTTTGCTTCAAGTTATTTTCAAAATCATTTATTAAATCAGTATTATTAGTAACATCAATTATCTTATTGCCTTTTTCATAAATAATGCAAGAATTATTATCAATTGCAAATACATTTTTAGGTAATAATAGGCATAACATTAAAGCAAAAATTCCTAATTTCATTTTCTTCATTTTTCAACCCTCCTTAATATTATTAATAAATATTTTTTCTGATAATTACGATATTCTGGGTGCTCACTACAAGTTTGAAGAATAAGTATTTCATCATCGCTATTTAAATTTAGTCCTGTATCATACATTGATTTACTTTTTAATTTTTCAATGTGTTTTAAATACTCATCATCACTATTAAAGGTAATATCCATATATGAAAAATCATTTGTCTCAACATAAACAGAAAATATTTCATATTTCTTCTTAACTTTACTTGTAGTAATTTCAATATACTTATGATTATCATAATAATTTTTATCATAAAACTCTTCCAATATCTTAAATGGCATATCAATATTCGAAGAGTTATGACCATAAATTAGTAATTTTTTGCTAGAGTCAATATCAACTCTATAATCTAAAAATACAGCCCCTATAGGGTTTTGTTTACCATCTGGTGTATGATTAAGATAATATTCATTATCATCAGCTTGCATTATAGGAACAATATAATTAGTATTATCTATTTCTAAAATACCAACAACCTCATTATTATTATATTTATTTCTAGCATTATTGATAATATCGTTATAATAATTAGAATCAACAGCGTTACTACTTATATCATGATCAACATATAAATAATTACTTTGTTGTTTATTATGTATTAGATATATTAAACTAAAGATTACTAAGCAAAAACAAATTATAAAAGAAAAATGTTTTTTATTAAACTTATTCATCTTTACCTCCATATTTTTCGGATGGTTAAACATTATAATTATATTCTTTTGTTATTTAAAAATTCAAAATCTTTATCAATTCATAAACTATTATGCCAATTTTTGTTAATAATATACTTAAACATTTTTTATAAATATAAAATAAAATGTAGGATTAGACAAATTTAAATGTCTTTTCCTACATTTTAATTACTAGTGATAATATTATAATTTTTAATGTAAATAGAAGTAGTTTTTTATATTATATTTATACTCTCTTGTATACTTTTTCTTTATTCATATTAAAATCTATATTTAATAGTTGATCTAATTTTGTTATTGTTATAAACTTATTATTTTGTTTATTTTTATCTGAAAACTTTACTGAAATTCCACCTTTAGCTTGCCACTTTTCTAAATTTCCTAAATAATCATCTACTAATATAGAATTAATTGGATTAACAAAATCACACTTATCTATTCTTTTAGGGCAAGGTATTATTGATATTTCTGGAAATTTTTTATTTATCATTTTTATTTTTTCTTCTGCTTCACCTTTAGAATTAACATGTGTTAAGATAGATATATTAAACCTATTAGAGTCTATTAACTTTCTTATACAATTAACGCTATCATTCATAATAGGTGCTGTTTTTATTAGATTATTCCAATCTAGTGTTTGAAAGAATTTAATTATTTCATCTCTAGTTTTTAATTCTTGTTCTTCAATCATTTGATAAGTAACTGTAATTGTATCTAATATTACACCATCAAAATCTAAATATAATTTTATTTTTTTCATAAATCCCCCTATTTAAGATTATTTGTAATATCTTCTTCTCCTTCATAGTATGCAGTTATTTTATCATTATCTATTTTAATTATTGTATCTTTAACTACTTTTAAATCATCTAAACTAGTTGCTTTCTTATTGCTTCCTTCACTAACAACATAGTTTTTGTTTAAAATATCTCCTGTATCAACGTAATATATTTTTTGGTCTTGTAATCTATTAATAACTGTAGTTGCTATATTAGTATTTTCACTATCGAAATCATAGAAATAAACATAATATACATCTTCTTTTTGTTTGAAAATAGAATTAGCTAATATTGCATTACTTTCAGTATTTTCAGTTGTTTCTTTTTCTTTATTTAAATCTATTTCTTTAGTGATAAAGACACTTACTGCAAAAAATACTATTGCAAATATTACTAATACAACTACTGCTATTTTTATAAGTCGACTTATTTCATTTGTTTCACTATTAGTGGTTTTAACATCAAATTTTTTAAGTTTTTTTGCTTCTTTTCTTTTTTGTTCTCTATTCATAATCATTATCCTTTCTTTGTATGTAATTTCATTTTACAATGTGCCTCTTTTTTTGTCAATACTTTTTCTGTTTTTGGACATTTTAATAATGAGATATTAGAAAAAAAGCCTTAAAAGGCTCATTTAGATACTGGAATAGCACTTATACTACAATCTATTTCCAATAGTTCATGTGTATCCATTTTATCACTAAATACATAATATTGTATTCTACTACTATACTTGTTTGGCTTTTAAATCATTTTTGTTTGTATATTGTCGTTTCTAAATCATCAACAACTAAAATAAATATGCTTGAGAGTTATTGTATGATCAATCACTTTGAAATTTAAATGATTTATTTAATAATGTAGTAATTACTACAACACACAAGAGTTTTAATTTTTTTCTTATATATTATTAATTTTATTTATTTTCTATTTTATCTTGCGATTCAATATATTTATAGTTTAAGTTATTATTTTTTGTTATTACTGGTTCTCCTAATTTTTTTTCAAGGTCATCTCTAGCAACTTTGGCAGTATTGCCACCCATCCTTGCTATTTTTCTATTTTGTTCTAGGCCATAAGGTTTATGTTTTTTAGCAAGTTCTCTTGTTGCTGTTTCGCCTAAGTCTGTTAAAAGAACTTCTATATCAGACATATTATCTCTTAAAGATTCTTTGTGAAGTCCTTTAAATGCTTTATATTCACTTGCTTTCATTCCAGACCATTCTTGATAAATTTCATTTGTTAGTATTCCGTATTCATAATTTTTAGTAATACCACCATCTTTCCAAACATCAGTTAACTTTTTCCTATCGACAATACCATCTAGTCTATCTTTAATCCATTTATCACTATATCCTCGTTTTCTATAATAATCAACTGCTCGATTAATAGCAATTTCAGGATCAAATACTTCATCTATTCTTTCACTACCTAAATTAGCAAGCCAAAGTTTAAAAGGTTCTGCTTTAGGACTTGGAACAGATTCAATTAATCTCAATATTCCTTTGGTATCTAAAGTATCAGTCAAATAATTTTTTCCATCTTTTTTTGACTTCATTTTGAGTTGCACGATTTTTTCGTGCAACTGACTTCCTTCTACTTTTAATTTTCTTTTTAAATCGCTCCAATAATTTCTTGGAATATTAGCATTTGTTAATGCACTAATAACATCAACAACACTAAAATAATATTCTTCTTTTTCATTATCCCAAACACTTCTTATTTCATTATCCTCAAAAAGATTTGATATTGTTTCTAATTTGTCTTGACTCATCTATTACCTCCTTTAAATTAATTTAAACTTATAATATTTTTTTCTTCGTCTATCTCTATTCCATCAAAAGTTATTCCTGATACACCATCATCTATATATTTGTCTACGGACAAAGGAAACAAAATAAATTTTGTTTCTTCCTTGTCGTTACCTCCAAGGTTTCCTACTTCATAGATAGTCTCTGACTAGTCTCCATAGGCTTAAATTCCGATAGTCGCCACCGTATTTTGATTATTTTTACTTTTTTTATTAACTTTGATAATGTATTTTCATTATTATATTTTTCACCTTCATTTGTAATTAAACTATATCATACAAAACATATGTTTGTCAATAGCTTTTAGTTAAAAAAATATTTTGTTACAGTTCTCTATTTAGTTTTATACAGCTTTTTATATTTGTTCTTAAACAGAGCACTTTCTTATTCAAGAAAAAAAGCCTTAAAAGGCTTATTTAGATACTGGAATAACACTTATACTACGAGCGATTTCTAATAATTCATGTGTATCCATTTTATCACTAAATACATAATATTCTATTCCACTACTATACCAGTTAACTGAATTATCATTAACAACTCCAATAGTATCAGATAATTGTGTTAAATCACCAAAAGTTGGTATTACTACATGTTCATCACTTTTATCAACTGTTTCTTCTATTAAGATAAATGGTGAATCTCCATCAAAGGTTAAAATTAATCTTTCTCCATCTTCTTTATCAACTTTTTCTTGTGATTTTAAATAAGTATTGGTAGGTAGATACATTGGATATATTACATCATCAATAGTGGCTGTTGTTTTAGTATTTTGTGTTTGTTCATTATTATTTTCAGTTGTATTATTATTTGTATTGTTGTTTTTATTTGTAGAATTATCGTCTGTATTATTATCATTCTCATCTGTATTACTATTAGTATTTGTATTTGTATTTTTATTTGTATTATTGCTATTTGTATTTGTATTAGAATCACTATCTGTATTTGTATTACTTTCAGTTGTATTACTATCTTGATTATTATCTACATTAGCATTTTCATTAGTTGTTACAAAATTATTAATATTAAATTTATTATCATCAAATTTAGCTTTTAAATCAATTTTTGAAAATGTCATTTTTATTTGCATATTGTTATTTTCATCTAAAACTTGAGCTTCTTTGATATTAAAATCTTTATCTAAAGTTACTAATTGTTTAACTAATTTCTTATTATTTGGATAATTAACTGTAGAAGTTAAAACATATCCACCATCTTTTTCTTCTACTACTCTATTTTCATCATTATTTAAATCATCAACTATTGAACTAAGTAAATATGCTTGGGAATTATTGTATGGCCAATCGCTTTGAAATTTAAATGATTTATTTAATGATGGAGTAATTACATAAACACCATCGCTGTTTCTTAATATAACTTGTTGATGATTATTAGAAATATTATTTAATTCAACTAAATAATTATCATCTTTTTTGTATGAAACATTTACATCATACGTATAAGTATCTTCATTATTTATTATTTCCATTTGTCCTTCTAAATAGTAACTATTACTTTCTTCTACTTTTTTGCTAAATTCACTTAACGCATCACTTTTACCAAAACTACAACCAGTTAATACTAAACTACCGATTAATAGAATTGTTAATAGTTTTTTCACTTTATCACTCCTCTTTCTGATAAAATTATATTATATTATTTTTTTAATATGATGAATATTTTGTATTTTTTTGGGAAATATATTAAAGAGAAAAAGGAGGAAAATATGAATATTTTATTAAAAATAACTTTAGTTTTATGTATCATTGGTGGTATTAATTGGGGTCTAATTGGTCTTTTTGATTTTAATTTAGTAGAAGCTATTTTTCAAGAAGATTCATTTTTGACTAATTTAATTTATATTTTAGTTGGAATATCCGCGATTATTGATTTATATATTTTGACTAAAGATTTAGATAGATAAAAAAGAAAGTTCTTATGAGCTTTCTTCTTTATTTTCTTCTGGTGTTTGTTTATGTTCTTCTTTTATTTCTATATAATCACCACTATCTAGATAGATTATTCCTTTATCTTCTCCTATTTGATCTTTGATGCTGTTATATTTATTTACTTTTTCTATTTTAGTTAATGTTACATAAACATAATTACCATCATTCATATAAAGTAAAAATCTTTGATTATCAACATTATTTGGAGTATATTCTACTTGTGATATTTTACTTAAAATTGTATTATCTATTTTAGAGAAGTATTTACAAAAATCTTCAAGTATACTACTTACATCATTAATAAGTATAGGTATTTCTTTTAATTCATAATCGTTATTAACTATCTTTCCACTTTCTAATATTAATTTATTATCAGTTGTAATAGCAATTGGTTTGTATTCTTCTATTTCTAAATAAACTTTTAATTTATGACTTTTAGTTACTTTAACATCTTTTATATAATCATTTTTTAATAAGTTCTTTTTAATCTCACTACTTTTAGTCAAAATGAAAGAAGGATAATCTTCTAGTTTAGCAGTATAAATAACTGTTTTATCATCCAAAATATTTGTATTTAAAACATAAATATTTTTTATTTTTAAAGTAGTTAGGTAATAAGAAAAGACTCCTAGTAAAATTAGGATTATTAAGAGAATAATAACATTTTTAACTTTTAATTTTCTTTTTGTTACTTTCCTTTTTATTACCTTTTTTTCTTTCATCTTTTCTCCTTATTTTATTATTTCTTGTTCTAAAATTAAATCAACGCCATATTTATTTTTTACTTCTTTTTTTACTAACTCAATTAATTTGATAATATCATTACCACTAGCACCATCTTTATTTATAATAAAATTGGCATGTTTTTCTGATACTTCTGCTCCATTAATATTAGTTTGTTTTAAATTACATTTTTCAATTAATTCACCGGCATATAAATTAGGTGGATTACGAAAGACACTGCCTGCGGAAGGATAAGATAATGGTTGCGTATCTAATCTTCTTTCTTGACGAGATGACATCAAATTTAATATTTCTTCACAATCTTTGTTTTCAAGTTTAAATGTTGCTTCTAGACATATATATTCTTTATGTTTTTTCAAAAAAGAATCACGATATTCATATTCTAAATCTTTATTAGTAAAAGTTTCTATTTCTAATTTATCATTTAATACTTTAGCACTTATTAATACATCTGATATAGATGCATTATACGCTCCAGCATTCATAGCAACAGATGCTCCTACTAAACCTGGAATAGCACAAGCAAATTCTAAACCAGATAAGTTTTTTAAAGCCGTATCAAGAGCTAATTTTATTAGACTAACTCCTGCTTCGGCAGTTACGATATTATTATCTATATTAATATGATTAAGCTTATCTAATTTTATAAATACTTTATCATAATAATTATTTGCAAGTATTACATTAGAACCATTTCCTAAAAATATATATTCAATATTATTTTCTTTTAAAAATTTTAAGATAGCAATTACTTCTTCTATGTTTTTTGGAAAAACTAAAAATTCAGCTTTAGATTTAATATGATATGTATTATGGTTTACTAAAGGTGCATCTTCAATAAATTCATAATTATTCTGTTTAAAAAAATCTTTTATCATTCATAATCAATTCCTTTAAGCTCTCATATATTATAGAAGAGCTATTTTTTATTCCTAATGAAGATACATTTTTCTTAAGTTCGTTGTATTTTTTTTCATTAGTTAGAAGCATGTCGATTAAATCTATTAAGCTATTTTTAGTTAGTTTTTCTTCTTCGATTAGATAAGCACTTTTTTTATCAACTAAATCCATTGCATTTTTATATTGATGATTATTAGTAACATATGGACTTGGAATAAAGATTGAAGGTATACCTAAAGCGGTAATTTCACTAATGGTTGAGGCACCTGATCTAGAAACCATTAGATCTATACTTTTCATGACCGCTGATAGATCTTTAATAAACGGTTTAATTACAACATTAGATGGTAAAATTCTATTTTTTATTTTTTCATAATAATCATTACCTGTTACAAATAAAATTTGATAATCTTTGTTACGAAACGCTTCTATAAAAGACATTATTTTATCATTTACTGTTTTACTACCAAGTGATCCCATCACTATTAATACTGTTTTTTTATTTTTATCAAGTCCAAAAGTATCTAGCTCTACTTTAGGTATTTTAAGAGCTTTCTCACTACATGGATTTCCCGTTAATATTACTTTATCTTTGGGAAAATCATCCATAGTAGACTCAAATGAAACTCCTATTTTATCGGCATATTTACTTAAATATTTATTAGATAAGCCTACGACAGAGTTTTGTTCATGAATAAACGTTTTTTTTCCTAATTTACTAGCAGCCCAAATAACAGGAGCAGTAACGTAACCTCCACATCCAATTACAACATCTGGATTAAATTCAGATATTATTCTTTTGCAATCTTTTCTTGCTTTTAAGAAATTTATGAGAGTCTTTATATTATCAGGACTTATTTTCCTTTTAAAACCTGTTACTTCAATAGGAATATACCTAATTTTATATTCGGGAATGATATCTTTTTCCATTCTATTGTGTGTACCAATATATAAAAATTCACTGTTAGGTTCTTCTTCTTTAATTTTATTTATAATTGCCAAAGCCGGATATATATGACCACCCGTACCGCCCGCTGTTACGACTGCTCGCATATTCCTCACCTCTTTCTTATTTAATTATAGCAAAAAAAATGATAATTGTAGTAATTTACATTACAATTATACACTTTTTATTCTTTATTATGTCAATAGTTTATTTACTAGTTGGTTTATCCATCATTTCATTTAACATTAAACCTGCATTGGCAATTCCTTGTAATTCTGATGGAATAATAATTTTAGTTGATTTACCATCTGCAAGTTTTTCTAAAGCATCAAAGCTTTTTAGAGTTAATACTGATTTATCTGCTTTTGCTTCTCTTAATAATCTAATACCTTCAGCTTCAGCTTCTTTGGTTTTTATAATTGCTTCTGCTTGACCTTCAGCTATTTTAATTTGTGATTCTTTAGAAGCTTCTGCTCTTAAGATAGCACTAGCTTTTTCACCTTCAGCAATTAAGATTGCAGATTTCTTTTCTCCTTCTGCTTGTAATATTTTTTCACGGCGTTCACGTTCTGCACGCATTTGTTTTTCCATTGCTTCTTGTATATCACGCGGTGGAATTATGTTTTTAACTTCAACACGATTTACTTTAATTCCCCATGGATCAGTTGCCTCATCAAGAATTGAGCGCATTTTTGAATTAATAATATCTCTTGAAGTTAGAGTTTGGTCTAATTCTAATTCTCCAATTATATTACGAAGTGTTGTAGCAGTTAAATTTTCAATTGCGTTAATTGGATTTTCTACTCCATAAGTATATAACTTAGGATCAGTTATTTGAAAATAAACTACTGTATCAATTTGCATTGTAACATTATCTTTTGTAATAACTGGTTGAGGCGCAAAATCTTTTACAATTTCTTTTAATGTTACAACATTAGAAATTCGATCAACAAATGGAATTTTAAAGTGGATTCCATTTTGCCATGTTTGATAATATGAACCTACTCTTTCTAATACATAACTTTTTGCTTGTGGTACAATTTTAATACATGGAATTACAATAATTGCAATTAGTATTAAAATAATTAATAAAATGTCCAATCTACTCATCTCCTTCTTTTTCTTCGATTACTCTTAATTTGACACCTTCTATTGAAAGTACTTTTACTGTACTACCAACCTTAATTTTCTTATCAGAAGTTGCAGACCATTTTTTACCATCTACTTTTACTTCACCAATTTTGTTTTTTGATATTTCTTCTGTAACAATGCCATTCATTCCAATAATTCTATCAATATTAGTCTTAACATCGCTTCTAATATGAGTCTTTTTCATAAGAGGTTTTGTTATTAACATAAATAACACTCCTAATATTACAAAGACTGCAAATTGAATGACAAAACTATCAATAAATATTGATGTAATTAATGCTAGTATAGCACTTGCTATAAACCATATAGTAATTAAATCAGCGGTTATTACTTCAATAGCTCCTAAAAGGATAACAACAAATAACCAAAAATACATATAACTCACCTTCTTATCTTATTTATAAAAATTACTAAACAAGTTCTTTTTACAAGGTTAGTATATAATAAATATATGTGATTGTCAATAGAAAAATACCACTTAAAAGCAGTATCTTTCAAACAGTTGTTTAATAAATAATTAATGTATATAAGCAAAGTGATTAGAAAAAGCAACGAGCTATACTTCTTATAATTTCTTTATATCAATTAATCCTCTTGTATGATATCCTTGAGTCTCATAAAACTCAATAGCGTTTTCATTATAAGCAAATACATTAATGAATATGTATTTACAATTAATCGATCTAAAATATTCTTCCATTTTAGTCATAAGTTTTTGCCCTACGCCTTTACTTCTTATATTTTGTGAGACTATTAATTCAGACACTTCACCACTTCTTGGGCATTTATAATCTAAATAATCATACTTATCATAAGTTCTAACATAACCCATTATTAAGCCAATTACTTTATTATCTTCTAATGCTAAATAGCATTTACCTTCATTGTTATTTACTTTTTCTAAATCTAAAATTGCCATTTTATCTCTATATTCTGGATGTAACTTATCAAGTTTATCTTTATCTATTGATAATATATATTCTTCTAATTCAACTAATAAATCTTTTACATCTTCTAAATATTTATCTTCATATTCTATTATTCTTATTTTTTATCACCTCAATAATTTCAAAAATACTTTTTATTAATATCTAAATTGTTCTAACTCATGAATATAAATAACTATATCTTCTTTATTTTCTAACGTGTCTTTATCGCTATATTCATATATTTTTTTAAATCCGGATTCTTCATAGCATTTAACTGCTCTTATATTTCTTTTAAATGGTCTTAAAATAATACTATCAGCATTATACTTTTTATAAATTAAATTATTTATTTGTTTAATTATTTCTCTTCCTAATCCTTTATTTAAATAATCTTTTTCACCAATAAATAAATCATACTCATAAATATTTTTATATTTATTTAATTTTTTTATTTTTAACTCTTTTTCATACTTGTATATTTGAACAAGGCCTATATCTTTATTATTAGACTTAATAATATATAATTTTTGTATATTATTATTTAGCTTTAATTTATATTTATTCTTTATTTCGTCATAACTTAATTTTCTTTGTTCAAACCACTCATACACATATTTGTTTTGACACCAATTATATAATTTTTCGTAATCACTTTTTCTATTTTGTAATTTTCTAAAACTTATACTTAAATTATTTATATAATTATTAAATTCTTTAAATGTAATATTTTCTTCTACCTTATAAAATTCTGTTACATATCTTGGTGCTTTTCCTGATAAATTAACATAATATTTATTTATTTTTCTTAAGGCCTCTTTTTCGTTTTTATATTCATATATTCCAATTTTATTCCAATTGGGATGTTCAATATGATATACACGATTATTTATATAACAAAGGATAAAGCAGTGCATATGTTCTTCTTTATCATAATTATTAAAATCATTTGGCTCATAAATTCTTGTTGCAAACATTTTATTTTTTATATTTATTTTATTTAATAAATAATTCATTAAATTTACTTGTTCAATACAAGTTCCAATACCATATTCTAATATTGAATTAATTGATAATGTTTTATATAATCTTCTAAAATTTTTCATATTACCAATGTGTTTGTTATTATTGATATCTATCCATCCATATCTAATATTGTTTTTCATAAATGATAGGACATCTTCTATGGTTTTTATATTAGAATAATTTGGCAATACTTTATCAGTTTTAATTTTAAGAATAACACCTAAAACATCTTCATTAAACTTCTTCCACGTAGTTTCTTTATATATTTCAAAACCAACATCTAAAAATGTTTTTAAAGCACTTATTCTATCTTTTTCAAAACTATCATATAAATACTCTACTCCATTTTGATGTGCAATTTTTACTAATAACTTAAGTGCATCTTTTGAATATCCTTTAGATCGGTATTTATGTTCTATTAAAATGCCACATTCATAAATATTATCTTTTTCATTGTATTGATAATTAACATAGCCAACAAATTTATTAATATTACAATCTTTTATATATGCAAAATATCTATTTTCTTTTTTGCTTTTATTATAGGTAGTTATCCATTTATCTTTTTTAAAATCAATACAACCAGTATCATAATGATAGCCTTCATAACTAACACTATATCCAGCATTATAACTCATCGTATTTTTATCACTTTCTAGCTTTTTTTTGTAAGAATATTCGTTTAGTTTTGGTACTATTAATTGTATATTTTTCATTTATACTCTATCATAACCCTGCCAATTAGGGATTAATTCTTCTAATTTTATTGTTTCTTTATTTTCTATATTTTTTAATATTTCTATATTCTTACTATTTTTAGATAATTGCATTAAATATTCTCTGCATGAACCACATGGATAACCAGTATTACCTTTAGAATCAATACAAACTAATTTAATTATTTTATTTTCATAATTATCTAACTTATAAACATTTTTAATAGCTAAAGTAGCTTTATTATTAATATTTAATTTTAATATCATTTTTCGCCTTCTTTCTAAAAAAATCTGCATATAATGCAGACTTAATAGAAACACAATGATATTTTTATATACTTAAAATACCGAAGTAGTGATTAATTCTGCATTATTTGCTAAAATCGTTTGTAAATTTAATTCTTTTTTCATCATAATTAATCACCCTCCTTTCATGAACAATTTACATTTTAAATATAACATATAATTATTTAAAAATCAATTGTAATAATATCTTTAATTTTCTCATCAGCATAATAGTTATATCATAAATTTAAACTAAAGTATAAAAGGTACTAGCGAAAAACATAATAGCATTATAAAGTATTTTATTTCCAAGAAAAGTATTAAATTATTTAGCTCTAAAAGAAGAATTAAAAAATTGAATAAGCAACATACAAGAAGTAATTAATGTATAAATTTAGGCATTGAAATTATTACAAAAGTTGGCTTACTTTAAAAATTTATAACTTTATTTTTAAAATAATAATATGTTATTTTTAAATTTTTTTAACATATACTAATTTGACAAATATACGTATTTGTGCTAGAATATTTTTTACACAAAAAAGGAGGATTTATATGAATAATGTAAATTTAATGCAAACAGCTTTACATAATGATGATGAATTAGTCTTAATACAAGAACTTAAAAGCATAAATGGAAAGGATAATAAAAAAGCACAATTACTTGCTTTTTCTAACTCTTTGTTATTATCTAATTCAAATATTTCAAAAGATGAATTATATAGTTATTTTATTAAGTCTTATTTAATAAATAAAAATGATAATAATAAAATTGATGATGTTGATTTTCTTATTAATTCAATTAAAAGTTTCATTACTGGTAAAAATAAAGTAAGTGAAGAAGCATCTGAAATTTATTTAAGATCTATTACTCACGGATTATTAGAGTTTGTATCTGTTGATGATAATATTAGATATGAATTAGCACTTAATTATGTAAGAAATTTAGATAAAATAAATTTAGATGAAAATATAAATAAAGAAGATAAAGATACTTATTTATCTATTATTAGTGAATTAAATAGAATTAATAACGAAAATAAAAAAGCTAAAAAGATTAATAAAATACATTCTCGTAGATATTATTCTAATAGATAATATATATAAATAAGGGGTATTTTATGGATGGATTTAAACTATACAATTATAAGTTTCCTAAACCAATTGATAAAGAAGAATCTTTAGAACTTCTCAAATTAGCAAAAGCTGGTAATACTAGTGCTATTAATAAACTTGTTAATTATAATATGAGGTTAATTTTTAGTATTGTTTACAGTAAATTTTCTTCTTTTAATAATAAAGAAGATTTAGTTTCTGAAGGTATTTTAGCATTATATGACGCAATTTGTGAGTTTGATTTATCTTATTCTAATACAAAGTTTTCTACTTATGCTTATTATCACATTTTAAAAAGAATATATAATTATCTTAATAAAGAAAATACACATTCTAATAATGTTAGTATAAATCAATTAATTGAAGATAACGATATTGAAAACTATACTTGTTATTTTGATGGAATCTTAATACAAAGTGATAAATTTATCGATGATATAGAAGATGAAATGATGCTAAAAGAAGTTAAAAAGCATTTAAATAATTTAAACGATACTGATATTAATTATTTATCTTATCATTTCGGATTAAGAGATGGAATTTATCATACTTATGCAAATACAGGTAAAAGATTTAGTGTATCTAGACAATATGCTACTAATAGGATTTGTAAGGCTGTTAAAAAAATTAGATTAAAAGTTAAAAATACATAATATTATGTATTTTTTATATACCCTCATTATCAAAATTTGGAATAAAACTATCGCTTATTGCATCTTCTTCTTGGATATAAGCATTTCTTATTCCTAAATCATAAGCATAGTTTACTAACTGATTATACTCATCTGACGCGACTGTTTGATTTAACTCTTGATATTTTAATTTTCTTATTGGTGTATATTGACGCATGATACTAATATATATATTATCTTTATATTTATCATATAAATACTTAATTATCTTTTTACTATCTTCTAAGTGTGTAGGTAACATTAAATGTCTAACTATCATTCCTTTTAACATTTTGCCATCTTTATCAAAAATGCATTTTCCTACTTGTTTATACATAGTTTCAATTGCATTTGTAGCGTAATAAAAATAATCTTTTGCATTTGAATATTTAATTGCTAACTCATTATCATAATATTTTAAATCTGGTAAATATATATCAACTAAATTATTTAGTTTTTTTATTGTATTTACATTTTCATAAGCACTGCTATTATATACTATTGGGATTTTTAAATTATTTTTTTTAGCTATTTTGATTGCTTTTACTATTTTATCTACATAATGAGTAGGTGTTACTAAATTAATATTATCAGCGCCAAGTTGTTCTAATTCTAAAAATATTTGACTTAATCTATTAATAGAAATTCTTTTTCCAAAATGTTTTGTACTTATTTCATAATTTTGACAATATATGCATCTTAAATTACAAAAAGAGAAGAAGACTGTTCCACTTCCCTTTTTATTAGAAATACATGGTTCTTCCCATTTATGTAAATATGCTTTAGCTACAACTAGTTTATTTGGAGCTTTACAATATCCTAGTTTAGTTATGCGATCTACTTGGCAGTTTCTGGGACATAAATTACATTTATTCATGCATATCAACCTTCTTTAACATGGTTATTTTATCAGTAGTTAGTTTATTTTTAATGCTAAAATCTAGTTTAATATCATCTTTGTTTTCCCCGTGAAAATCACTGCCTCCAGTAGTTAATAGTTTATATTTTTTAGCTATATTTAAATATTTTTCTACATCATCTTGATTATGAAGTGAATGATATACTTCTATTCCATCTAAACCATTTTCTTTTAATTTTTTTATTAACTCTTCTATATTATCTGTTTTGATAACTTTGGGATGAGCAAGAATTGCTATTCCATTGGCTTGATGTATTAATTTAATTGCTTCACTTGGAGTTATTTGTATTTCATTAATATTTATATGATTATAAATATCTCCTAAATATTTATCAAAGGCTTTATCGATACTAGATGCATAGCCATATTTTACACATAATTTAGCTAAATCTGCTCTACTGATTGTACCTTTAGAATTAAAGAATTTTGCTATATCATAAGAGTTAAATACTATATTATATTTTTCTTTTAAATAGTTTAGGCAATTCATCATTGTATAAAATTTATTTGTTCTAATCATATCTAATTTTTCATTTAAATATGAATTATTTATATCTATATTATAACCTAATATATGAATTGATTCTTTATTTAATCTTGAAGTTAATTCAATACCATTGATAATTTTAATTTTTTTATTTTTTTTAATTTTCTTTAATCCTTCAATACTATCATGATCTGTTATAGAAATTATTTTTAAATTATTAGAAATTGCCATTTCTATTAAATCATTTATTTCATATTGTCCATCGGAACAAATAGTGTGCATATGTAAATCTATATTCATATTAGCTCCATTATTTTATTACGATATTTACAATACGATTTGGAATAGTTATTATTTTAACTATTTCTTTATCTAGAAGATGTTTCTTTACATTATCGTTTTCTAATGCTTTTTGTTGTAATACTTCTTTTTCTTCATCTTTATTTACAATAATTGTTCCTCTTAATTTACCATTTACTTGAATACCTATTTCAATATATTCATCAATTGTTTTGTCTTCATCGTAAGTTGGCCATGTACTATTTACTATTGGTTTGTTACCTAACTCTTCGTTTAATTGTTCTGTTATATGTGGAGCGATTGGATTTAGTAGAGTTAATAATACTTCATAATCTTTTTTAGTTATTTTATCTTTATCATCATAGTTATTTGCTAATATCATTAAAGAAGATACTGCAGTATTATAAGACATATTAAGTATATCATGTTCTACTTTTTTTATTGTTTTATTAATGATTATTTCTAAATCTTTAGAATAATTATTTTCATTAACAACTTTTTCTTTTAATCTAATTATTTTATCGATAAACCTTTTGCATCCTTTTAGAGAATCAGTACTCCATGGTACATCTTGTTCATAATCTCCCATAAACATTTCATATAATCTTAATGTATCTGCGCCATATTCATCTACTATATCATCTGGATTAATAACATTTCCTTTACTCTTACTCATCTTCTCGTTATTGGCTCCTAGTACCATTCCATGACTAACACGAGTCCAAATCATTTCTTTTTTAGGAACTAAATTCATGTTATATAACATTTGTACCCAAAATCTTGCATATAATAAGTGTCTTGCTGTATGTTCCATACCACCGTTATACCAATCTACTCTATTCCAATATTTCATTGCATCCATACTAGCAAATTCTTTATCATTATGTGGATCCATAAATCTTAAAAAATACCATGAAGATCCTGCCCAGTTTGGCATTGTATCGGTCTCTCTTTTAGCTTTTTTCCCACATTTTGGGCAAGTGGTATTAACCCAATCAGTAATTTTAGCAAGCGGACTTTCTCCTGTATCTGTTGGTTCATATTCGGCTACATCTGGTAATAATAATGGTAAATCAGCTTCATCTACTGGTTGCCATCCACATTCATCACAATAAATCATTGGAATTGGTTCTCCCCAAAATCTTTGACGAGAAAAAATCCAATCACGCATTTTATAATTTACTTGTTTTTTTCCACACTTGTGTTCTTCTAACCAACTTAACATCTTATTAATTGCATCTGTTTTATTTAAGCCATTTATAAAATCAGAATTGATATGCAATCCATCTTCAGTGTATGCTTCTTTTTCGATATTTCCGCCTTCTAATACAGGAATAATTTCTAAATTAAATTTCTTTGCAAATTCATAATCTCTTGTATCATGAGCAGGTACAGCCATAATTGCTCCTGTTCCATAAGTTGCTAAAACATAATCACTAATCCAAATAGGTATTTTTTTATTATTAACAGGATTAATAGCATACGCACCAGTAAATACTCCAGTTTTATTTTTATTTAGCTCTGTTCTTTCTAATTCGGATTTTTTACTACATTCTTCTTTATATAAATTTACTTCTTTTTTATGTTCTTCGGTCGTTATTTCATCTATATATTTATGTTCAGGCGATAATACACAATAAGTAGCTCCAAATAAGGTATCACATCTGGTGGTAAAGACTTTAAAAGTCTTATTAGTGCCATCTATTTTAAATTCTACTTCGGCTCCAGTTGATTTGCCAATCCAATTTATTTGTCCTAATTTTACTTTTTCATGAAAATTGGTATCTTTTAAGCCTTCTAGTAAATCTTCAGCATATTTGCTCATTTTAAGCATCCATTGTGATTTTTCTTTTTGAACAACGTAACCTCCACATCTTTCGCAGACTCCTCCTGCTGCATCTTCGTTAGATAATACTGTTTTACAATTTGGACACCAGTTTACTGGTATTGTTGCTTTATAAGCCATATTATGTTTATAAAATTGTAAAAATTGCCATTGGGTCCATTTATAATAATTAGGATCAGTAGTTGAAAATTCACGCGACCAATCAAATGAAAATCCTAATCTTTGCATTTGTTTTTTAAATGTTTTTATATTTTTTTGAACTGCATCTTTAGGATGAATATGATTTTTAATTGCATATTGTTCTGCGGGTGCTCCAAAGGCATCCCATCCCATAGGATATAATACGTTATAGCCTTGCATTCTTTTTAATCTTGCTAATGCATCTTGTGCTGTATAGCTACGAACATGTCCAACATGTAGTCCACTTCCTGATGGATATGGAAATTCTACTAATATATAATAAGGTTTTTTATCAGTATCATTTGATACTTTAAATGTTTGATTATCTTCCCAATATTTTTGCCATTTTTCTTCTATTTTTTTGAATTCGTACATTTTTTATCACCTTTCTTCTGATAGTATCTTCCAAGTAGTCCATAACATATAATTGTTAATAATATTAATAATACTGTTCCCACTAATAGTTGTAAGATAAAGTTATCTACTAAGTATACTACTATAATATAAATTGTTGATATAATAAAAGTATTTATTATATTATAAGTCCATACAAATTTTTTGTAACTTATATTTTTTACGTTTATTCTATATAATCTAATTAAATAATTTAATTCTATCGGTACTTTATTTTTATTTAGTCTTTGTTTTTTTCTTATAAATAAGAAATAACTTAATATAAATACCAGTATAAATACTATTACATATTCTATTAATATTGATATTAAACTACCATCAAACATATTATCACCTCAAAACTAAAGGTAAAACTTGTTTTACCTCTCCTTGTCGTTACCTTCAAGGTTTCCTACTGCAAACAGAAATATTTTATGTTATTCATAGGCATAAATTCCGATGGTCGCCACCGTACTTTGATTCTTTTTACTTTTTTTATTAACTTTGATAATGTATTTAGCATTACTTGTGGTTATTAAATCTTTAACTTCTAATTATATTCCAACTAGTGTAGTTGGTTCTACTTCTATTTTAGGTATAATATCTTCTTTGAGAGTAACATAACATAGTACTTACCTGTTATTATTTATTGTTACATTAATTATTCTACCATCAATTTCTTTTTTATTAGGATGTAATCTAAATTTATAAACTTTATAACTCTTCATAAGATATCACCTCACTCATAATCAAACTATAACATCTAAAACATATGTTTGTCAATACTTTTTTGATTAAAAAGATTATTTTGTTACAGTTCTCTATTTAGCCACATCAGGATAAAATCTGGTATAACTTTTTATATTTATTTTTATTAAAGAGCACTTTCCTATTCCATAAAAAAGACTTCTGTATTAGAAGTTAAAATCATAATACAATCCACGAGTATTATACTATACTTGGTTAATATATTCAAGCAGATTGATAAACATTTTAATAAATTTTGGTTCTAATTTATATTTTTTTAATTTTCTTATTTCTATTCTTTTATTTCTAATTGGTAAATCACTAAATAGTATATTATCTATTCTTTCTTTTAAAACAGTTTCTATTTCTAAATCATCTAATATTTTAGCAATATCATCGTTAATCAAATTAATTGCTTCTATTTCAATATTATTTCCTTTACAATTAACTTCGATGCTATCTAAAACACTTACATCTTTTATCTCAATTACAAAATCGTTTCTATCTGGATAAGATACAACTTCTTTAGGTTTACTAGATACTGTTACACTTACAATAGCACTTCTCATATTACGAAAGACTATTTTATAATTTCTATTTTGAGTAACACTGCTACTTCTTCCTTCTAATCTTTTTATTCTTAATGTTACATTATCTTTATTATATTCGTATTCAAAATTAGTAATTAAGTAGTCTCCTTTTTTATATCCTTCACTAGTTCCATCATCTTCATATAAGTTATAAACATCACTTTTACCAGGAAATATTTGCAATTCCATATCCGCCGGTGCATCGGTTGTATAATCTAGAGACATTGGAATTATTGATCCTTCTTTTACAAAAGCAGGATAATCTTCGTCTTTATAAAAGCTCATATAATTTCTATTACCGGGATATTTTTTACCACTTTGAAAATCATACCATGTTCCTTCTGGAATAAATATTCTTTGGACAACACGATTCATAATTGGATTTTTTCTTTTAGTAATAGGTGCGATTAAAAATCTAGTTCCAAAATAATATTCATTTTTATATAATGGCTCATCATATATTTTTGGATAAGCATAATATAGTGGTTGAACTAAAGGAGCTCCTGTTTTGTAATATATATAAGATTCACTATATATATATGGAATTAAACGATGTCTTAATCTTAAATAATCAGCAATTATATCAAGAGTTAATTTACTCCATCGCCATGGTTCTCTTTTATAGTATTTTCCTTTATCACTTGCTAAAATTAATATTGGCGAGAAGACTCCAAATTGTACATATCTCATATATAATTCTGCATCTTCTATCCCATTATAATAGCCTCCAATTGGATGTGCAACAAAGCTTACTCCTAAATTAGCTGCCGATGAGTTATAGTAAGGTAAGCCGTTTAAAGTTTCCCAGTTTACTTTAGTAAAGCCTGAATAAATAACTGGATATCGATGAGGAGCAATCATACTATTTCTTGATAAAATTAAGCCTCTTTTTGATGTTTTAGTTGGTAAATAAGTATAATGATAATGATTAAGCAACCATAAATTTACTAAATCTTTGCTATTATTATAATCAATGCCAAAAAAGTCTACTCCTTGTCTAGTTAAAGTACTTATATAGTTGTTAAAATAAAATGTTGTAGAACTCAAATTAAGTGGCATAATGTTTATTCTACTACTATTATTATTTAAAGCTTGTCTTGCTTGTTCATATAAATTATCTTGTGATGTTATTCCAAGTTGAGTAGATATGGTTAAACCAAATTTAATTTTATTACTTTTTAAAAAGTTATTAAGTACTTGTAAATCAGGAAATGATTGTGGATTAAAGCTAAAGTTATTGATATTATCATGCCAATTATTTCCTAACATAAAAATACTAATTGGAATATTATTTTCATAAAATTTTTTTACTACTTCTCCTATATCTTGCATATTATAGTTTTCATTTTTATACCACCAATTACCTAGGGCATACCTTGGTATAAATGATGGATAACCAGTTAGTTTATAATAGTCTTCTAAACATTTGTTAAAATCACGACGGTATACAAATAGGTATACATCAACTTCTTTATTTTCTCTTAAAATAAATTCGTCGTTATCAGATAAAACTAAGGAATTACTATCATCAATTGCAGAAAATCCATCAGAGGAATATAGACCTTTTCCTAATAAAGAGGAACCTTGATAATTATCAAGTGAATAGTTTATAGATCCAAAATTTCTTACTTCTTTATTTTGGTATGTCCATTCTTTATTACTTTCGTTTAATAATACTTTTAAATTCATTCCAGTAAATGGTTTTTCTTTATCATATGTTAAAGTAAAATATATTGTTTTTATTTGAATTAAGTTTTCCGTTTCAACTACATTATAATTAATTGTATCAAATTTCCTGCAAACAACTTGTTCAGTTGCTCTATCTTCAAAAACTCCATTTGGACTATATTCCATTCTGACTAATATATCACTCAAGATTGTAAAGCGATATTTTTGACCTTTAATTATTGATGAATTATCTGCAACTAATTTTTTACTATCTACAAAATAATTAGACATTGTTGCCATGTTATCACACCCTTTTATCTTAATATTATTATATCATATGAAAAGAAAAAAAACATTAATTTTAATGCTTTTTCTTCTTTTTCTTGATTTGAGTTTCTTTTTTATGTTTAATATGTGTATCACGTAGTTGTGATTCTAAATTAATTTGAACAATGTATTCTAATCTTTTAGATAATACTTCATATAAGAATAAATCATTATCTTCTTGTTGTTGTATTTTAGTTTTAGTAAATAAACCTATTAATTGTAAGAGTCTATCTAAATCACGTCCAAACATTTTACTATTATTTTTATACTCATTTATATGTTGATTATATAAATTTATACTTTGTTCTTTATTTAATGTATTTTTTTGAAGTATAGAATTACTATTTGATGTTAAATTAATTGCCCTTTCAAAATATAATTTATATAAGCTATCAATATATTCTGGTAAATAATTTAATTTATTACCATTTTCTTTTTCTGTTTCTAAAACTTTATTAATAGACTCTGCTACTTCATATTCTGTTTTCTTACTAATTAGTATTACCTTAGCCGCTAAATTCGTGTCTTCTTTTTTTGTCATTATTATCCCTCTTTCTTTAAAGACTAGATAATATGTTACCATATGTTTACTTTTTTGTCAAATAGATTTTTATAAACTACTAACTAATATCAAATAGTTTTTTTCATTTTAACCCTATTTTCTTATAGTCTAACACAAATAAAATAAAAAATGTGTAGATTTAACTAATAAGAAACAAAAAAAATACAAGAAAATGATTCCATTTACATAGAATATTTCCTTGTATTTATATTTATATTTCTTATATTTTCTTTATTTAATAATAAATTTGACCCTCGCATTTACTTGTAGTTAACATACTAATCACTTCCTTAATATCATATTAAATATATCATATTAGTTAATTTTATGGGTTGTATAATATTTGGTGTGGGTAAGTAAAATTACTCTCACCAATTTTTATTTTAAAAAAAAGAGACATTACACAATTCCTATGATACAATGTAATTGACAAAACACAAAGAAAGGAATTGATTTAAATGTCTCAAGATTATTATATCTTAAAAACTCTAAATTTAAAAGATGAAAACATACATTTTTATGAAGAATATGTAAAGGAAGAAATTATAAAAGGAAAAAGATGCCTTGTTTTTCAAGGATATTTAACTTATATTCCAGAATATTGCCCAAAATGTGGAGTCTGTTATAATGATAGTATTGAAAAACATGGTTTTAAAAAATCTTTAATAAGAATACCTTCTGTATCTAAAATTGCTACATTTTTATCACTAAATAAGCAAAGATATATCTGTCATAATTGCAATAAAACTTTTACATGTACTTCTAATATTGTTAATTATGGATGTAATATTTCAAATAATACTAAACATTCTATTGCTGTTGATTTAATGAAAAAAAGAAGCGAAAAAGATATTGCTATAGATAATAATGTCTCTCCTAATACAGTTGAAAGAGTTATAGATTCTTATTATCAATTAAATAATAAAGTTTATAAAAACTCTTTACCAGAAGTGTTATCATTTGATGAATTTAAGTCTGTAAAAAGTGCTGATGGTGCGATGAGTTTTCAAATGTGTAATGGTAAAACTGGTAAAATTATTGATATTGTTGAAGATAGAAAACTAAATAATTTAATGAAATACTTTTCTAGATATTCCAGAAATGCTAGATCTAATGTTAAAGCTATTGTCATTGATATGTATACTCCATATATATCATTAATAAAAAAAATGTTTCCCAACGCTTTAATAATAATTGATAAATTTCATTTAGTTGAATTAATATCAAGATCACTAAACAAAACAAGAATTAAAATTATGAAAAAAAGCAAAGAAAATTATAATAAATTAAAGAGATATTGGAAGAACATATTGAAGTCTAGATCGGAATTAAATTGTTCTTCTTGGAAAAAATATCCTTGTTTTAAAGAATTAACTACAGAACAAGATATTGTTGATTATCTAGTATCTATTGATATAGAATTTGAAGAAACATATCAAGTATATCAAGACTTATTATATGCCATCCAAAACAATAATATACAAGTATTGGAATCAACTTTAAATATGAAATATAACAATATTTCTGAATATATGATAACATCTATTAAAACATTAAAATCATATGCCATATATATAAAAAATACCTTCAATACTGGTTTCCATAATGGATATGTTGAAGGTAATAACAATTTCATTAAAGTGTTAAAAAGAATTGCTTTTGGGTTTAGGTCTTTTACTAGATTTAAAGCTAGAATTATGATTTGTAAAGGATTAATTAATATAAAAGAAAAAGAAGTTAAAAATTGTTAAATTTTCAACTTCTTAAAACAGTTACTTTATCATAGTGAATTTTTATTCACCCACACTATTTGACAAAGAACCATTTTATGCAAGAAAAAAAGACTTTTTCAAGTCTCTTTCTTAATTTAATTTAGCATATATTTTTTTACCAACAAAACCAGTTAAACCAAGGCCTGCGATAATTGTTGCTAAAATTACTAATAAATTAATATCTCCAGTTTTTGGTGGTAGTTCTTCTTTTTCTGTATCAGTTGTTGGAGGAGTAGTTGTTTGTTCAGTTATTGTTTGAGTTTTTCCTGCTTCAACTACTACTGTAGTTTCACCTACTTTAGCATTTACTTTATGAGATGAATTATTTTCAATTACAGTGTTATTAGCAACTACTATATTAATATCTCCAGTTACAGTATCTAGTACTGTTACTTTTGTAACTTCACTAGGTAGTTCTAAACCTTCTGCTATTGTACCTCCTATAACTGCTTCCATTTCTAAATCTTCATTAGTTGTAATATATACACCATTTACTAATTCAGTATCATTTGCCACTAGATTTTCTGCCGCACAATTTTCATCTGTAGCTGCACCGTTACAAACTTGTGAATATAATCCAACGATTGCAACAGCTTCTTCGCCGTCAATTACTAATTTTGAACCTTCAATTACCGCTAAATCTCCCCATGTTTTTTTCATTGGTGCAACTGTAGTGGCTGCAAGTCCTCCTTTAGAATTGATAGTTAATGTTTTAGTGATAATTACATCTGCTTTATCTGGATTGTTAGTAGTATTATTATCCATTGCAGTTACTATTGCCTCATCTGTAATAATACTACCATCAGCAAAATTAATTCCTGATAATCCATTATTAGTTACATTTACTTCAGTATTTCCTTTTAAGATGAATTTTCCATTTAATCCAGTTAATGCATTATCTTTTGCTTCAATAGTACTATTTATGGCAGTAATTGCACCAGTTGTCCCATTCATACCATTTAAAGTATTATTATTTACTTTTAATGTAGAATTAGTCATTGTCATAGTTAATCCTAGAGTATTATCCATTCCACGTGTTTTATTATCACTTACGTTTAATGTTGCTCCATTTAAAGTAACATTACTATTTCCTTTAGTTCTAAAAGCTGCATATACATTTTCAGTAGCATTAATAATATTTAATGTAGCATCTTCTTCTAAAATAATACTACCATCTGTTAAGTATACTACTGCAGAATTAACATCAGTATTAGAAGTTGTTTTAGTAATTTCTTTATTACCATCAATTGTTAATGTAACTCCTTTTTTAACTGTTAAAACTGCATTATCAGTGATGCGAAGTGCTCCATATGTAGCATCTGCTGATATTTCTTGATTGCTATTTACTGTTAATGTATCTGTATCGGCGGCATTTACAGCGGCTGGCATTAAAAACATACATAATGTTAATAATATGCCATTAATTTTCTTTTTCATCATATTCGCTCCTTTCTACTATAATAATAACATAATAGTTATCTTTTGTAAACATTTATTTCATTATATGACAAAAGTTTACAAAAAATTTAATTTATTAAGATTTTTGTAATTTTAAATAGGACAAAGGAAACAAAATTTATTTTGTTTCTTCCTTGTCGTTACCTCCAAGGTTTCCTACTTCATAGATAGTCTCTGACTAGTCTCCATAGGCTTAA
>CALVSA010000019.1 GCA_944358825.1 uncultured Bacilli bacterium | reverse complement strand
GATAACACAAAATTACATCTTTTATTTTGTAAATTAAGCAAAATAGATGACTTTTCGTAAGAAATTTGGTACAATTAGTATAGTTAAAGTGGTGATATATGAAAAATACAATTTCTATGTTAAATGAAGAATATAAAGATATTATTCTAAATTATAAAACATATCTTTTATATGACAAACAACTTGCTACTAATTCAGTTAATTCCTATATTTTTGATATTGAAAAATATCTACTATTTATGCAAAACAACAATATAGATAAAATTAGTAAAATAACAAAAGAAAACATAAATATGTATTTAAAACATTTAGATGAATTAGAAATGGTAAGTACTTATACATTAGCTAGAAAAATAGTAGCAATAAAGTCATTTCATGATTTTATAAGCTCTAAATATTTTATCGAAAACGTAAGTACTAAAATAGAAAATCCCAAATTTTATCAAAAAATCCCAAATATATTATCAATAGAAGAAATAGAACAATTACTTAATATAGAGCTAAAAACACCATTTGATTATCGCAATAAAGCCATGCTTGAATTAATGTATGCAACAGGAATTCGTGTCAGTGAATTATGTAATTTGTTGATAAATGATATAAACTTTGAAGAAAAATACGTTAGATGTTTTGGAAAAGGTGCTAAAGAAAGAATTATTCCTATTGGACAAATTGCCCTTAAATATTTAAAAATATATTTAGACGAATATAGAGATAAATTAACAAAAAAATCTATAAACGAATACTTATTTCTAAATAATCATGGACAAAAGATGACTAGACAAGGATTTGAATTTATAATTAAAAATATTTGTAAAGATAAAGGAATAAAGAAAAAAATAACACCACATATGTTAAGACATTCTTTTGCAACCCATCTATTAAATAATGGTGCAGACTTACGTAGTATTCAAATAATGTTAGGGCATACAAACTTATCAACTACTCAAATATATACAACTATAAGTAGTGAAGTTTTAAAAGAAAATTATGATTTATATCACCCAAATATAAAGGAGGAAAACAATGAAAATAAATAAATTAATGTTTAGAGAATATGATATAAGAGGAATTTATAATGAAGATATTAATGAAGAAGTATCTTATTTAATAGGAAGAGCTTTTGCAAGCAATTTAAAACGTTTAGGAAAGACAAAAACAGTAGTAGGCTATGACAATAGAGCCTCATCTACAACAATCGAAAAAAGCCTAATAAAAGGCATTACAGACAGTGGAGTAGATGTAGTAAGACTAGGACTAGTAACAACACCAATGTATTACTATTCATGGGATTTATTAAATATAAAAAGCGGTATCATGATAACTGCTTCACACAACCCAAAAGAATATAATGGTTTTAAATTTAGCTATAACGGCTTACATAACGCATGTGGTAAAGATGTATATAACTTATATGATGTAATAATAAACGAAGATTTTAGCGAAGGACATGGAAAAATAGAACAAGTAGATATTAAAAAAGACTATATAAATTATATATTAAAAGATATAAAACTTGGAAATAGAAAATTAAAAGTAGCATATGACTGCGGTAATGGAACTACATGTATTGTTGCTAATGATATATTTAATAAATTAAATATAGACACAGTACCACTATTTGTAAATTCAGATCCAGAATTTCCAAATCATCATCCAGATCCACTAAATGAAGATAATCTAAAACAATTAAAAGAAGCTGTTTTACAGTCCAAAGCAGACCTAGGAGTAGCATTTGATGGTGATGGCGATAGAGTAGGGGTAGTAGATGAAAATGGACAAATGATTGCTATTGATAAATATATGATTATAATTTGGCGGGATATTTACAACAAAGTTGACAACAAAAAAGCTTTATTTGATGTAAAGTGTTCTAAAGTATTAGAAGACGAACTAATAAAATTACAAATAGAACCAGTATGTTATCGTACAGGAAATTCATATATGAAACAAAAATCAGTTGCGGAAAACTTCCCATTTGGTGGAGAATTATCAGGTCATGTATTCTTTAGAGATAGATTTAACGGAAACGATGATGGAATATATGCTGCTTTAAGATTAATAGAAATATTATCAAATACAAATAAAACAGTATCACAACTACTAGAAGGAATAAATACTTACTATAATACTAACGAGTTAAAAATGAAAGTTGATGATACAATTAAATTTAAAATAATTGACAAAGTAAAAGAATATTGTAAATCTAAAAATTATAAAATAATAACAATAGACGGCGTTAAAGCTATATTTGACGATGGCTCAGCAATCGTTAGAGCATCAAACACAGGACCTAATATAACCATGAGATATGAAGCAACAACAGAAAAAAGATTAAAAGAAATTGAAGAAGAATTCACAAATTTATTAAATGAACTAATAAAAGCAGAGTAGTAAAACGTAGAAATTAATCTACGTTTTTTTCAAAATTAAAAAGTTCCTTAATAACTCTATTCTTAACATAATCTCTTTGATTAGGATAATTCGTATAAAAAGTAATTAATCTAATACCCGCTACATTCAAAATATCTTTAACTCTTTGATCTCTTTTTTTCCTTTTATAAGATAGGTGAGTACTATCATTTATCTCAATTAATAATAATACTTCATTATAATCTTTAGTAAATATTGCAAAATCAACAATTCTAAATAACTCACTTATATATTTATTATTGTAATTTTTCCTAATAATAGTAGCTAAATTAAGTTGTGGCATAAGCTCTAAATTATATTGTTCTTTAATTTCTTTAAAAATATTATAAAAATATTGCTCATTTTTAGTCATTAAAGATTTCTTTTCATACAATCTAACATTAGGATTATTAAAACTAATATCCTTTTTATTAAATTTAAAAACAAATAATATTATTAATACAATTATAATAAGTAAAATTATTACTCCCATATTTATACCTCTTTATTCTTCTCTATCTTTCTCTATTTTTAGAACTTAACATAATATATATTATAATAAGTTAATAAAAATCAAAATTTTAACGTTTTTAGCTTCATATTTATAAATAAATTAATATAATTAGTAATTATATTATTAATAATCTTTAATATTTTTATTAATTTAAATTAAATCATATTAAATAATTAATATAAAAATTTATTTTATTTATAATTTATATATTTATTTAAATATCTTGATTATCAAGAATTTTATTAATATTATCTATAATACATCATTAAATTTTAATTTTAAATAATATAATTATAAGTAAGTAAATAATTATATTAAAATTTATCACTATAAAACACTACCACTTCCCTATTTATTATTAATAGGGGAGTTATAAGAAAAAATTACATAAAAATGTAATTAATCTATTTTTCTTGACTGAATTTCAGCAATTTTATCAAATACTTCTCCAGCATTTTTTTCATTAATTTCAGTATAACCTAATTCTTTTAAAGCTTGAACTTTTGCCGTATTTAATTCTTGAGTTCGACTTAATTTTTCTTCTTTTTTTCGTTCTAAATCAGCTTCCCAACGTTTGTGTGATTCAGCTAATTTAATACGCGAAGCTCCCCCATTTGAATATAAAGTCATAGCGGAATACAATATACTTTCAAAAACATATTGATTATCTTCTTCAAATTCATAAACGGTTGGTTTAGTAAAGCCTGAAGCTTTAGAAACATAACCTAACATATACTTTAACTCTTTAGTACTATTCATAGCTTGTAAAAAATGATATAAATAAGTTATAGTAGTAAATGAAGTTTTAGTCTTATCATCATTTAACATCTCTTTTAAAATAAAAATAATATCACTTATTAATTCTTGTTCTTCTTTTTTTAAACCAGTTAATTCAATTAATTCTTCCTTTTTGGCAATAACTTTTTTTGAACTAAAAATCTTCTCATTTACACTTCTAATATATTCGTTAGTTAACTCTTTATCTTTTATCTCATCGATAGAATTTATCGCTAATAAATCAAATAATAATTGACACTTTTCGCTAGGTACATTTGACAAATCATCAGTATCTAAATAATTATATACCATTTGACGTGAAACACCCAAATATTTAGCCAAGTTTACTTTGGAAATATTTGCTTTTTTCAAAATTATATTAATCTTTTCTATTGTACTCATACACGTATCCTCCTACATATATTGTATCATTTTTACGTAAATTATGTCAAGCAAAATGTTATTTAAATACTTTATCAATAATTCCTCCACCTAAACACTTTTCATTATCATATAAAACACAAAATTGACCAGGAGTAACAGCACGTGTTTTATCATACACAATTTCTAATGTATTTCCAGAAATATTAGAAACAACACATCTAACATCCTCTTGACGGTATCTAAATTTACAACTACAATTTTTAATTGTCTCATCTGTTAAAAAGTTAAAATCATTAATAATTACTTTAGTAGAATACAAATATTTATTTTCATCACCATTTGCAACATATAAAATATTATTATCTAAATCTTTTTCTACTACATAACTACGACTATGCTCTCCACCTAAATTAAGCCCACGTCTTTGTCCAATAGTATAATACATAAGTCCAATATGTCTACCAACAACTTCTTTGGTTTGAATATTGACAATATCACCAGCCTGATTAGGTAAATAATTTGATAAAAACTTTCTAAAGTTTCTCTCCCCAATAAAACAAATTCCTGTAGAATCCTTCTTCTTAGCGGTACTCAAACCAATTTCTTCTGCAATTTTTCTAACTTCTGGTTTAGTAATATTTTCTAAAGGAAAAATAACTTTCTTAAAAATTTCTTTATTAACATACGCAAGAAAATAAGACTGATCTTTATTCTTATCAAATGCTCGGTAAAGTTGACCATCAACCACTTTAGCATAATGCCCAGTTGCGATTAAATCAGCCCCCAATTCCTCGGCTTTTTTTACAAATAAATCAAATTTAATATATTTATTACACATAACATCTGGATTAGGAGTTCTCCCCTTTTTTAATTCTTCTAAAAAGTAAGTAAAAACATTATCCCAATATTCTTTCACAAAATCAACACGGTGTAGACAAATTCCTAATTTATCACAGACCATTTTCGCATCCATATAATCTTTCTCTTGAGGACAAATATTATCATTAATATTAGGATTACCACTTATATCATTGTTAATAGAACTATCCCAATTACGCATAAATAAACCAATAACTTCATATCCTTGTTTTTTTAATAAATAAGCGGCTACTGAAGAGTCAACTCCCCCACTCATTCCAATTACTACTCTTTTCATCAAATCACCAATGATATTTTAACATAATATTGTATTTTTTACAACTTATGTATATAAACCAATAACTAACTTAACTAGATTTGGAAGTAAATAAGCATCAGATAATGCTGAAATTACACTACTGATAATAGCAAAAATAAAGATAACAAAATACTTCTTAAAAATATTATTATTGCTATTTTTCTTCTGCATTATTAATTTAATTAAATGAATAGAGAAAATAACACTATAAATACCTAATATCATAATAGCAATAATATTAATAATTTGTGATGGAAAAACATAAATAAAAGCCATAACTATTCCTTTTATGCCTAAACTACCAATTAAAGAAGCAACACTAAATCCAAGTAAAAAAGCTTTAATATAAATAATAAAAACATTAAAAAGTAAACCAATAATACTCATACCAAAAATCCAAATAAAAACAACTAAAATAAGATTAGTAATTAAACTATTTTTTAAAGCTAGTCCACTATCAAAAGTAGAATCTTTAATAGTAGTTAAAAAATTATTAATTAAATTAATAACCTCCGTCTTATCATTGTTACTAATAAATGTAAAAAATATTGATCCTGTTATTATACCAATAATTACAACACTAAAAATAAAATAATTAACCCTTTTATTAGGCAGTACTATATCCTTTACTCTATTTAATTTTTCATTCATTATTATCACCTGCTAAATTATATTAAAAAAACTTGAATTTATGATTATTTTTTTGTATAATTATAACGAGGTGTAGAAATGGATAACAAAAATAATAAAAATAACAAAAACAAGAGAAAAAAAAGTAAAACCAATCTTGGAGTAAGAATACTCGCAATAATTATGGCTTTACTTATGTTATTATCAGCACTATCTGGTGTATTAGCTTATTTTTAAAACAAGCAAAAGCTTGTTTTTTTCATAATAATAAATATAAAACTACTAATGAGACCGCAATTGATATAACACCTAAAAGATAATATGAAATATATCCTGCTTGATGAGCTTCTTTTCTAACAGGTATATTATCCTCATCAATCTCTACTTCATCTAAAATAAGACTACTATCCAACTGCATTTTATTATCATTTATAGGTTCCAAATTAGGAGTTTCTTCTCTTCCAACAACAAAATTAATTCCAGAAGAAGAAACTTTATCCAAATGATCTTGATTATTTTCCATAATCATTTCCATAATAGTCTTATATTGACATCTATTTTGATACTTTTGCATAAACCAACGCATAAAATAAGAATATTTATTATTATTAACCATAATAATATTACTCTCAACTTTAATATTATTTTCAGATAAAGCCATATAAGAATAATTAATTACAGTTCCTAATGCTTTATCTAAAGAACTAAATAACCTCTCATCTGGATTAGTATTTAGAGAATTTAAAAAATTATTATTAATTACCGGAATAATTAAACTAATATTATAATTATCTATTTTAGAATATATATCATTTAACTTATTAACTAAATTTCCCATATTGCTAGTATTAAAAACTAAATCCAATGTATCATCACGAAGCTCAATCGTAATATTACTAGATGAAAATTTCTTATATGGAATGGCTATATAAAAAGAAGCACTAGAATCAGTTAAATAATATATATTGTGATTTTCCAAAGATATAACTAATGTTTTTTCCAATTTTATCGACCCTTTCTCTATCTTTAACTAATTATACCAAAAAAAAAGAAAAATGTCATTATATTTTACAAATTTTAGAAAAAAACATAAATCAAATATATGTAAACTAAAATAAAGTAACATAGCAAACAGAAAAAAGAAGACCAATTAAGAAAAATAGTTTTACACTTTTATTAACATTATACCCCTTAGCAGTCTTAAGTAGTTCACAAAAAGCAATCTGAATCATAATACCAGCGATTATCGAAAATAAATAACCCATAATATTATTTGTAATAAAATCTTGTAAAAATAAATACGTAATAACTGCCCCAAATGGTTCAGATAAAGCAGAAATTAAAGTATATTTAAAAGCAAGTAATTTACTTTTTGTAGCATAATAAATTGGAATAGATATAGCAATACCTTCTGGTATATTATGAAGGGCAATAGCAATTGTCAAAGAAAGTCCTAAATCAACATCACTACTAGTCGCTACAAAAGTGGCAATACCTTCTGGTATATTATGAAAAATAATTGCAAGCATAGCCAACATACCAACCCTATATAAACCATTTTCCTTATTACTAGGTAAATAATAATCAATAATCATCGATAAGAGTATTCCTAAAACAACAAATAAAAAACACAAAAAACAGGTAGAAAAAGCATTATAATTATATGATAATAACTTAACAGATTCCGGAATCAAATCAGTAATAGAAATAGCAATCATCACTGCACTAGCAAAAGCAAGAGAAGATGCTATAATTTTATTTTTATTATTTGTCCTTACAAATATAATAAAAGTACCAATAATAGTAGATAAACCTGCAATAGTAGTTAAAATAAAAGCAAGTATTGTCGTATTCATAATATCACCTAATAATTTATATACATAAAATTATAAAATATAACAAAAAAAGACAAGTAATACTTGCCTATAACTCAAATTGAGAATTATACAAAGTAGCATAAAAACCATTTTGTTTCATTAACTGTTCGTGATTACCTTGCTCAATAATATTACCATCTTTCATAACTAGTATTAAATCAGCATTTTTAATAGTAGATAATCTATGAGCAATAATGAACGAAGTTTTTCCTTCAGTCAATTTATCCATTGCTTCTTGAACTAATTCCTCAGTTCTAGTATCAACATTAGAAGTAGCCTCATCTAAAATCAAGAATGGCGAGTCTTCAATCATACCACGAGCAATAGTTAATAATTGTTTTTGACCAGCAGAAATTGATTCATTATCTCCTAAAGGAGAATTATAACCATTAGGTAGAGTTTTAATAAAATGATCAAGACCTACAGTTTTACAAACCTCTTCTACCCTTTTATCGCTAATATGTTTACGATTATAAATAATATTTTGTTTAATTGTTCCATCAAATAACCAAGTATCTTGTAAAACCATCGTAAATAATTCATGAACATTTTCCCTAGTTAAATCCTTCGTAGAAATGCCATCAATCTTTATATCTCCCCCACTTATTTCATAAAATTTCATAAGCAAATTAACCATTGTCGTTTTACCTGCCCCAGTTGGACCAACAATTGCAATTTTTTGACCAGGTCTAGCTTTTGCACTAAAATTATTAATAGTAGGTTTTTCATTGCCATCATAAGTAAAACTTACATTTTCAAAAACAATTTCTCCTTTTACTTTATGTTTATTAAGTTTTTTAGTAATATTTTGTTGATTATCCATCTCTTCAGCATCAACAAACTCAAACACTCTTTCCCCTGCTGCTACAGTTGATTGAACACTAGTCATCGCTTGAGCAATTTGAGAAAGTGGTGAGGTAAATAATCTAACATAAGTAATAAAGGCAATAATAACACCAAAAGATATATAACCATTAATAGTAAGTAAAGCACCAACAATACATACCATAACATAACCAAAATTACCAATAAATGACATCATAGGCATCATCAAACTAGATAAAAACTGACTTTTAAAATTAGCATTATACATCTTATCATTTAAAGTATCAAATTTTAAATCAGAAGTTTCTTTTCCATTATAAACCTTAACTACATTTAAACCAGAATATATCTCTTCAATATGAGCATTTAAATTACCTAACTGCTCTTGTTTTTGAACAAAATATTTTTGTGATTTTCCAAGAATAATAAACATAAATATAAAGCCTAGTAAACTAGAAACAATTGCAGTAATTGCCATAACAAAATTAGTAATAAACATCATTAAAATAGTTCCAAGTAACAATGTAATAGCACTAACTAAAGTTGATAAAGAAGTATTAAGTGACTGCGCAATCATATCAACATCATTAGTAACACGTGATAAAATGTCCCCGATTGGATTTTTATCGAAAAATTTAAGTGGTAATTTATTTATTTTAACAGAAATACTATTTCTTAATTTTTTAGCAAAATTGTTTGCAACATCAGTCATACAAATAGATTCTATATAAGTAAATACTGAACTAATAATATATAAAGCTAGTAATAATAAAGCAATATTTTTAATAGTATCCATATCCATTTTAGGTTCAACTAAAGATTTAATACTATTTGGCATCTGATCAATCTTAGCATACATCCCATTAACATCACTCGTATCAACACTAGCCATTAAACTAGCAAATTTAGCCTGATCAATTGCAGATATTTTAGTATTATCAACCTCAATTTCACTAAATAATATATTGGCAATATTATCAGAAATTTTCAAATCAGTAATTAAATCTATTTTCTCATCAACACTAATATTAACACCATCATAAGTAGTATCAGATAAAATAACTTTCAATATTTCTTCATCAATATTACGAATATTTTTAACAATATTATCAGTATCTGCTAATATATTTTGAAACTCTTCCTTTTTATCAACAGAAATATCATCATTAGCTAAAACACTATTTATTTTAGTTTGATCTAAATTTAGTGAAACAATATTCATAAGTGTCTCTTCATTAGTATTTTCAGCTACCGAAGTCGCAATTTCTTCTAAATTATCCTTATTAACAACTAAACCCTCGGATATAGTATCAGTCAAATCAGATAAAATATTAGGAGTAAATATCGCAATTAAAGAGCCAATCGCCGCTAATGTTAAGGAAACAATAACAAGAACTTTAAAAGATCTTAATTCCTTGATTAAACGAATTAAAGAAGCCTTAAATTCTTTTGGTTTATCAAAATTTTTAGAAGATTTATTTTTCATCGTTCAATTCCTCCTCTGATAATTGTGATAAAGCTATTTGCTTATAAACTGGACAAGTTTTTAGTAACTCTTTATGAGTACCTTTACCAACACATTTACCACTATCTAAAACTAATATTTGATCGGCATTCATAATAGTACCAATTCTTTGAGCAACAATTAATACCGTTGCATCTTTTGTATGTTTTTTCAATTCCTTACGTAAAGTAGCATCAGTTTTATAATCTAAAGCTGAAAAACTATCATCAAAGATATAAATCTCTGGATCACGAGCTATTGCTCTAGCAATAGAAATTCTTTGTTTTTGTCCGCCACTTACATTAGTACCACCTTGAGCTAGATGAGTATCATATTTATCATCCATTTTTTCAACAAACTCTTTAGCTTGTGCTACTTTCACAGCCTCTTTAATTTGTTCTTCACTAATTTCTTTACCATTATCACCAAAAGAAACATTATCAGAAACAGTTCCACTAAAAATTACTGCTTTTTGAGAAACATAACCTAGTTTATTATACAAACTTTCTAATTTATATTCTTTTACATTTACATCATCTACTAAAACTTCTCCTTCAGTCGCATCATAAAATCTTGGAACAAGATTAATTAAAGTAGATTTACCACTACCAGTAGAACCAATAAACGCAACCGTCTGTCCTTTAGTAGCTTTAAAAGAAATATTTTCTAACACATACTCCTCAGCATCCGGATACTTAAAGGAAACATTTTTAAATTCAACACTACCTTTATTTTCAGTATCACCATCAAACTCTCCATCATCTAGTATTACTTTAGTATCCAACACTTCGTTAATACGAAATGCCGATACTTGAGCACGTGGTAAAATCATAAATATCATTGCTAACATTAAAAATGACATGATAATTTGCATCGCATAACTAGAAAAGACAACCATATCACCAAATAATGAAATCTTATCAGCCATTAATGCTTCATCTATTAAACTAGCTCCAACAAAATAAATTCCAAGTGTTAAACAATGCATAACTAAATACATAATTGGTGAGAAAATAGCAAATGTTTTTTGATTAAACAATTGTTGATTAGTTAATTTAGTATTAACATCATCAAATTTATTTTCTTGGTACTCTTCTGCATTAAAAGCTCTAACAACACGAATACCAGTTAAATTTTCTCTTGTAACACCATTTAACTTATCAGTAAGTTTTTGGACAATTTTAAATTTAGGCATAACAATTGCAATTAAAACTCCTATTACAGAAAGTAAAACAACAACAGCAATTGCTGTTAAACTACTCCAAGTTAAATTCTTATTTAAAATCTTTGTAACCGCCCAAATAGCAGTAATTGGTGCTTTTATAAGTAAATGAAGTCCCATACCTATCAGCATCTCTATTTGAGTAACATCATTAGTAGTTCTAGTAATTAAACTATTAGTAGAAAACATCTTTATTTCATTTAAAGATAAACTCTCTACTTTATCAAATATTTTCTTTCTAATTTTTCTAGAAAAACCAGCGGCCAATCTTGCCATAAAATAAGAGACAATAACAGCAAAAACCAAACTACCAAAAGCACATAAAATCATGTACAAACCATTAATAACTATATCTTCCATTTTACTTCCTTCAGTTTGTACTAAAGTAGTTATCTCAGCCATATAATCAGGCATCTTTAACTCTAACCAAACTTGTAAGAAGATAAAAATAAAACTAATAAGTACTAATAGCCATTCTTTTTTACCAAAATTCTTAATTATTTTTATCATATACAACCTCCTTTAAAGTCCACTTATAAATAATATAATAAATAAAAATAATTGTCAAGATAATAATAATACTATTTCCGTGGCGCAAACATAATCGCGCCTATTAGAAATAGTATTACGACAATCATAATAATTATTAAAATTGTAAAATTATTTGAATTAATTAACGAGCTAACTTTTGCAAATAAATTACCTCCGTCATTTAAAAATAATATAGCATTCTTCATATCATACTCCCTTCTAGTTGCTTTTGCTATGATATTAAAATAAAGTCTAAAAACCATTATTTTTGGGGGAAAAAATAACTAGTCTTCACAAACTAGTATTTTAATACATATTAAGTATAGCAAAATATTAATACTTTGGCAATACAAATCAGTTAACTTGACGTTTTTTAACCAAAATTAGACAAAGTATAATTAACAACATAAGAAGTTACATCAGTATTATATAACTTTACTAAATTAGTATAATCAATATTAATAATTATTTGATCATCATTACTTATCTGTTCTATATATATGATAAAACTACTCATTTTATTATCAATAACATCATTAATAGTAACCTCATATCTAGAATCTAGTAAAGTTGCCATATTTAAATAACTTCTAATATTACTAATATCAAGATATTTATTATCGATACTATAAAAAACATTATCTACTTCTTCATATTTTTTATTATAATATAAACCATCTACTATTACATAAGCACCTTTATTTGTAACAACAGAACCATTCCTATTATTAATATCTCCACTATAATCATAAACACTACTAACATTATTTTCTACAACAGAAATCTTTATATCATAATCAAATTTATTAATATTATCAATTGTATAAGTAACATTCTCATCACTAGTATCAACATTTCTATTACTTCTTATATATAGCATCTTTGTAAAAGTAAAAGCAAAGACAATAAATATAAAAAATATTAATAATTGAATTTTCGCCTTTTTCTTCTTTTTTTCTACCTTATCCATTAGTATAATTTCCTTCCAATTAATTCTTCTTTCTTTATACCATTTAAATAATCTTTAACTAAACATCTTTTTTTACCTTCTAATTTAATATCTAAAATCTTTATCTTTTTATCCTGACAATTAACAATAATACCATCTTTATCCAAATAACTAATAACTCCAGGATCATCATCAGCTTTCTCATCCAAAATAGTAGCACTATAGATTTTTAATCTCTTATTATCATAAATGCAATAACTACCAGGATTACTAGATAAACCACGAATTAAATTAAATACACAAGTGGCAGGTTTATTAAAATCAATTTTTTCTTCTTCTTTTTTAATATTTAAACCATAAGTAACCAAATTATCATCTTGCTTAATTGGTTTAATTTTATTATCAATAATTAAAGGTATAGTCTTTAATAGGAGTTCTCGTCCTAATATTGATAATTTTTCATATAAAGAATCTAAATTATCAGTATCTAAAATCTTTATTTTCTCTTGGGCAATTATATCACCTGCATCCATCTTCTTATCCATATACATAATAGTTATTCCAGTTTCACTAAAACCATTAATTAAAGCCCAATGAATAGGAGCTCCCCCTCTTAATTTAGGAAGTAAAGATCCATGAACATTTATCGCTTTATATTTAAAATGATTAAGTAAAACTTCTGGAACAAACTGTCCATAAGCACAAGTAATAATAATATCAGCATCTGTATTTAAAATAATATCAGTTGCATCTTTTAATTTTTCTGGTTGCAAAACATTAATATTATGTTTTAATGCCAACTCTTTAGTAGCAGTAGGAAGTAAATTTCCTTTTTTATCTTTCATGCGATCAGGTTGACTAACTACTAATACAACATCATAATTTTTAATTAAAGCCTCTAATATTGGAACCGCAAAAGAAGGAGTTCCCATAAATATTATTTTTAATTTCATTACACTTCTCCAATAACAGTAATAATCATAGGTTTATTACCAGTCTGATTACTTAAAAATCTACCCAACTCGTCTCTAATATTAGTCTTAATTTTATTAAATTCGACAAAATTATCATGCGTATTATCATCAATAATTTTACTACATATATCTTTTATTTCTTTTAATAAATCAGCACTATCTTTAACATAGATAAATCCCCTAGTTAATATTTCAGGTCCCGCAATTATCTTTTTAGTCTTTTTATTTAAAGTAGCAGAAATAATCATAATTCCATTATCTGATAACATTTCACGATCTCTTAAGACTACCTCACCAATATCATCAGAAGAATCACCATCGATTAAAATCGAACCACTTGGAACTTTTTTAAAATCATCAACCAATTTACCATCTTTAAAAGTTACCATTTCACCATTTTGTTTTAAAATAATATTTTCCCTAGGAATACCAACTTTATAAGCTAAATCAGCATTAGCCACTTGACAACGATATTCTCCTTTAACAGGAAAATAATATTTAGGATTCATAAGATCAATCATCATCATCAAATCTTCACTAGAAGCATGATGTGATAAATACTTCTTTGGTGATAAAGTAACAATATTCGCATCCATTTTTGAAATAGAATCTAAAACTTGATAAAAAGTTTTTTCTCTTCCCTCATATATTGGTGTTGCTAAAAAGACAGTATCAGTTGGTTTTATTTGAATAAATTTATCATAGCCATTTAAAATCTTAATAATATTAGAATAAGGTTTTTTACGGCCATCAGATATTAAAATAACAGCAGTATCATCATTAATATTAGATAAATCACCAATAATATTTTTATCTACTTTTAAATAATGATTATTAATTGCATCATTAATTAAATTTTGAAGCATTTTTCCCATAATAACAACCTTACGATTAGTTTTAGCAACTTCATTAAAAAGTTCTTGAATTCTATAAATATGAGAATTTAAAATACTAAAAATAATACGTTTATCCTCTTTATTTAAAGTCTCCCTAATTAAATTATTAGTCCTATGATTAGGAGCAGTATGCCCTACTTTATCAGCATATATAGATTCTGTTAATAAACAAAGAACACCTTGTTTACCAATATAAGCTAATTTTCCTAAATCAGTCTTATAAGCCCCACGCATAAGTGAATCAAAAACAAAATCAGATGCATAGAAAATAACACCATCAGAAGTATATAGAGCATAACCTAAATTATCAGGAATAGAATGAGATAAATTAACAGGAAAGATCTTTATACCATCAAAATCAATCGCCTTATTAGCCTTAATTTCAACTAAATTATTAGAAACAATCTCCTCATTTTCTAATTCTTTTCTAACAACATCCAACGTAAATTTAGCAGCATATATCTTAATTCCATCTAAATCTTTAATAATATCCGAAAGTGCTCCTACGTTCTCATCATGACCATGTGTTAAAAAAATTCCTTTTATTCTCTTTTTATTTTTCTTTAAATATTCAATATTGGGAATAATATAATCAATTCCTAAAGTAAATTCATCAGCATATTTTAATCCAGCTTCAAAAACAAAAATATTTTTATCTACTTCAATAACATACATATTTTTCCCGTTTTCATTCAAACCGCCTAAAGCGGTAATGCTTATTTTACTCAAAAAAATTCCTCCTTCTTTTTATAAAGTATATTGACTTTATAATTATATCAAAAAAAAAAGATAATTACAAGTAAGCAATTATCTTAACAATTAATTCCCTTTATTTGTAACTCTTCCACTTCATCAATCTTCTTCTTTGGCTTTGCCGGTTTAGATAGTTTTTTAGTCTCTAAATATAACCATAACTGATTAGATATAAATACAGATGAATAAAGACCAGCGATAAATCCTACAAATAAAGCAATATTAAAGTTTAAAATCTCATAAGCACCAAACAACATTAAACATAATACAGGAACAATAGTTGTAAGCGTTGTTAAAATACTTCTTGTTAAAGTCTGACGAACACTATTGTTAACTATTTCTCTTAAAATTTCTGGTGTTACTTTCTTACCATTAAATTTACTATAATTACTTCTTATCATATCAAATGTAACAATCGTAGCATTAATCGAATAACCAATTATCGTTAAAATAGCCGCGATTAATATTGAACTAACTTCTAAATTAGTAATTCCAAAGAATAATATGACAATAGCAACATCATGCATAAGAGCAACTAAACTAGATATCGCATAATTAAATTTAAATCTAATACTTACATAAATTGCAATACCAATAGCAGACAAAATCAAAGAATAAATAGCGTTCTTAGTAAGCTCTTGTTTTACAACCTGACTAACAACAAATATATCAGAATCAAGATTATATTCATCTTTTAAATGATTAGTTAATTCATCAATTTTTTCATTTTCAATAACATCATCGATAATAATTGTATAATTACTATCAGTCTTAGATTCTTTCTTAATTGTATATTCCATACTTTCAAGATCTTCTTTTAATAAATTAATATCAGTACTATTAGTAGTATTAACTGTAATATTAGTACCACCAGTAAAATCAACACCAAGATTAAAACCTGTAAATATTGATATTGCAAGACCAACAACTAAAACTACAATAGCAAAACCAATATATTTTTTACGATCCTTATAAAAGTCTATTTTCTTAAATGGAATAGCTTCTTCTTCACTCTTAACAATCTTCTTTTTGTTAAATCCGATAAAGAATCCTAATTTATTATCAAAAAACTTAGTTTTTACAAATAGTTTTAAAATAAATCTAGATAAGAATACCATTACACAAATAGTTACAATAATATTAATAATTAACATTGTAGCAAAACCTTTAACAGAACTTTGACCAAATATAAATAATATAATTGCAGCTATTACAGTAGTCAAATTAGCATCAATAATACTTGTAAACGACTGTTTATTACCTAATTCATATGCTTCTTCTAAACTCTTACCAATCCTTAATTTTTCCTTAATTCGCTCATAACTAATAACATTAGCATCAACTGCCATACCTATACCAAGTAACATAGCAGCTATACCAGGTAAAGTTAATACCCCACCAATTAAATAGAACAATAAAAATGATAAAATTGTATAAATCAAAATATTAACACTCGCAATAAAACCTGCAAAACGATAAATAAACATCATAATTGCCATTACAAGTAACACACCAACAACACCCGCTATAACAGTAGCATTCAAAGAATTAGCGCCATAAGTAGCCTCAGTAGTACGAGAAGATAGTTCAACTAATTTAGTAGGAAGTGCCCCTGAATTAATTAGTTCAACTAAACTTTGTGCCTCTTTCTCATCAAAATTACCTTGAATAATAACATCTGATGCAAAGGCTTCATTAACAGAAGCTGCAGATAAACATTTTGAATTATTTAAAGAACCACAATTTTCTTTTTCTTTAATATAACTATCAGTATTAGGATCATAATCAAGCCAAATAACAATAACATTATCATTCATATCTTTTACTTTGTTAGTAACATCATAAAAAGTATCTTTATCCTTAATTGATAAACTAACTGCCGGTTTTCCATACTGATCAGTCGTAACTTTTGCATTACCTCCTAATACAGAACTAGTCATAAGTAAATTATCTTGTGCATCGCGAAAAGATAAAACAGCAGTCGAAGAAATAGTTTCACGAGCCTCCTCAACATTAGTAACACCCGCTAGTCTAACTCTAATATGATTATCTCCTTCAATAGTAATTTCTGGTTCACTAACACCTAAAATATCAATTCTCTTTAAAATAGCCTTATAAGTATTATAAACCATATCACTATTTATCTCTTGTCCCTCTTCAATTGGATTAACCTCATATAAAACCTCAAAACCACCTTGTAGATCAAGTCCATAATTTAAATTAGTAAAAAGAGGCTTAATAATATAAATACAAATAAAAATCGCAATAAAAGATGCAATTACACCCGCTGTAAACTTAAATCCCTTTCTTTTTAACTTTAACATTAAAATAATAAAGAAAATTAATAAAACAGCTAAAACAATAGCAAATATCTTATCCATTTAACTCACCTACTTCTTTTCTTCTTTTGTCTTTTAAATATTTATCAATTTTAATACCTTCAACATTAACAATATCACTAACCATCTGTGAAATAGTTAAATTAACACTATGAACCCATACATTATCTTTTAAATAGTTCCATATATCATCTTTAGTTAAATAATTAAATTCATTATTTTTAAACATCCTAAGTTTAACATTTAAAGCCGGTATCAATGCTTCATATAACTCTTTTACACTTTTATACTCATCCATAACATCACCTTATTAATTATATAATATTTGTTTTGTTTTCCAAAGAAAAAAACAAAAATTTTACAAATATATATTAATTATATAACTTCTTTTAAATTAAGACAAGACTTATTTGTAAATTAAAACATATAAATTAATAGGTGAAAACATGAAAAGTAAGTTTATACAATCAACAATAATCCTAATAATAGGTGGTTTTATTACTAAAATACTAGGTATGATAATAAAAATAGCCCTAACTAGATCAGTTAAAGCAGAAGGAATAGGTTTATACATGTTAATATTACCTACTTTTAATTTATTTATCACTCTATCTACACTAGGACTACCAACTGCAATATCTAAACTCGTAAGTGAAAGAAGAAAAAGCAGTAAAAAAATAGTTCTATCTATCGTTCCTATCGTTATCGGATTTAATATATTACTTATGATATTATTATTTTTAATATCACCATTAATATCTAAATACTTACTAAATAATCAAAATACATATTATCCATTATTATCAATTGGACTAACACTACCATTTATATGTATATCTAGTATTATAAAAGGATATTACTTTGGTAAAGAAAAAATGTTTCCCCATACACTATCAAATATAGTAGAACAATCAGTAAGACTATTTCTAACAATCTTCTACATACCAAATTTATTAAAATATGGAATAAATACCGCTATATGTGGAGTAGTATTAATAAATATAGCAAGTGAATTTATATCAATTTTAACCTTATTACTTTTCTTACCAAAAAAAGAAGTAATTACTAAAAACGATTTCAAATACGACAAAGAAATACTAAAAGATATGCTAAATATAAGTATTCCAACCACCTCATCACGACTAATAGGATCATTATCGTACTTTCTAGAACCAATTATATTAACATATTGTCTATTAAAAGTTGGTTATGATAACAACTATATAACATTTGAATACGGAATAATTAACGGTTATGTTTATCCTCTATTATTACTACCTTCATTTTTTACCCTAGCCATATCTAATGCACTACTTCCAGTAATATCAAATAACTATATAAATAAAAGATACAACTATGTAAATAACAAAATAAAACAAGCAATAAAATTTTCATTAATGATAGGAATACCTTTCACTCTAATTTTTATGTTTATCCCACAAATACCTCTTAATTTAATTTACGATACTAATTTAGGTTTAAATTACATAAAAGTAATTGCCCCATTTTTTATCCTGCACTATATTCAATCCCCACTAACAGTAGTATTACAAGCAATAAACAAAGCTGGCTGTGCCATGAGAGGTACTTTATATGCAAATATAATTAGATTAATAGTCTTATTTGTAGTAACCATGATGCACACAGGACTATGGGGATTAATCATCTCATCAATTGCAAATATAGTATTTGTAACAATTCATCATATCTATTATGTAAGAAAATTTTTAAAAGAAGCAAAATAAAAAGAATATATAAAATAATTATTATTCATATTCTTCTAAAAACTTATATAAATTACTAGCTACCTTATCAGGTAAAATATCACATAAGTCTTCTAAACTAGCCTCTTTCATTTTAGTAATACTCTTATATTTTTTAAGTAATTCCTTTTTTCTTTTCTCCCCAATTCCCTCAATATTATCTAATATACTAGATAATGCTCCTTTACTTCTTATTTGCTTATGATATGAAATAGTAAAATTATGAACCTCATCTTGCATTCTCGTAAGAAGTAAAAATAAATCACTTCTCTTATCTATAGGAATTTCTCTAATCGGATCAAGACCAATTAAAGTAGCAGTATTATGTTTATCATCTTTCTTTAAACCCGCAGTCGCAATATTTAAATTAAGCGAAGTCAAAGTTTGTCTTGCAACATTTAACTGTCCCATTCCACCATCGACAATAATCAAATCAGGGACCACTAACTTATCTTTTAAAACTCTAAAATATCTTCTATAAATAACTTCTCTCATCGTCGCATAATCATCATTAACATCATTAGTTATCTTAAACTTACGATATTCGTTTTTATTAGGAAGTCCTTCAATAAACACCACCATTCCAGATACATTAAAACTACCAAATAAATTAGAATTATCAAAAAGTTCAATTCGACTGACACTATTTAAATTTAAAAGACTTTTTAACTCATCTAATGCCTTTAATCTTTTCTCATCATTTTGCTTAACCAAAGTCATTTGTTCATCAAAATACATCTTTGCATTATCAAAAGCTAAATCTAAAATCTTTTTCTTTTTCCCCTTAATTGGTGTATTAAACTTAACTGAAAAAGCTTCTTCTAACAATTCATTATTAAGCCCATCAAAAACTAATACTTCATTAGGTCTAATTTTATTCTTATCATAATAATTAGAAATATATGAAGTAAGCTCTTCATAAAGATCATCAACAATTGTAAAAATATCTTTTTTAGACCCTAATAATTTGCCACCTCGAATAAACAAAATAACAACTGATAAATAATTATTATCAGTATAAAACCCGATAACATCTCTATTTATATTATCATCCAACTCTACTTTCTGTTTTTCTAAAGTAATATTAACATAATCTAACATTTCCTTATATTCTAAAGCCTTTTCATATAATAACTTACTAGAATAAAAATTCATTTTCTCCTCGATCTTCTTCGTAACAAGATCATGATTACCATTCAAAAAAGATATAATTTCTTCCCTCATAGAATCAATAACATCCTTGGAAATATCGTAAATACAGTAGCCTAAACATTGTTTTATATGATAATACAAACACTCTTTTTTAGGCATATTTTTACACTTACGAAGAGGATAAATTCTATTTAACAGATCAACAGTCTCTCTTGCAGCCGTTACATTAGGATAAGGTCCAAATAACTTATGAGACTTATTTTTCTTAATATTAGGATTTCTTACAATAGTTAATCTTGGTATTTTCTCATTAGTAAGTTCAATATAAGGATAAGACTTATCATCACGAAGTAAAATATTATATTTAGGATTATATTTTTTAATTAAATTAATCTCTAGTAATAATGATTCTAATTCAGAAGAAGTCAAAATATATTCAAAATCCCTAATATCTCTTACTAACATAGCAGTCTTACCAGTATGATGTTGTCTAAAATAAGAAGTAAGCCTATTTTTTAAATTCTTACTCTTACCAACATATATAATATTACCATCAACATTTTTCATCAAATAACATCCAGGTTGATGAGGTACTAACGCAAGTTTTTCTCTAAACATAAAAATCACTTCCTTAACATAATAAAACCAACACTAACTCCAAATTTATCTTTATTTTTTCGATAAGAATGTAATGTATTACTATTACACATAGTACATATATTACTATCAATTATATTATCCTTACTAACTCCTAAACTAATTAAACCATCTTTAATTATTAAAGCCAAATCAATATGCCACTTATTATACAAATGATAATACTTAGAATCCTTAAACTTAGCCTTAAATTTATCATAAATATCATCATCAACCTCAAAATGACACGCTCTAATTGAAGGCAAAATAAAACACATAATATCTTTATAATCAGATTGATACTCACTCTTCATCTTTTTTAAAGTATTAATACAAACCTCACTAAAAGTTCCCTTCCAACCAGAATGAACATTAGCAATTACTCGTTTTTTCTTATCATATAATAAAACTAAATTACAATCAGCACTAGTAGTAGTTAATATAAGATTATCCTTATTAGTAATTAAAGCATCATAACCATCATATATATAAAAATCAGGCTCATTTATATTGATCTTCTTATCTACTAACAAAACATTATTAGAATGAGAAAAAATAGGCTTAATACAATTTATATAATTCAAATTAAATAAATTAAAAAACTTTTCATAATTACCAAAATTATCCCTAATAATATTTTTATTTATATCTTGAGTCTTAAAATCCAAATCCAAACCAACATAAAAGCCATGTTCTATTTCTTCAAATTCTAATAATTTTCTAAATTTTAAACAAGAAATATTATCTTTAGTTTCTAAAATTATATCTTTATTATCAAATTTCATAAATTCCTCCATAAGTATTATATATTATATTTATATTTTAGTAAATATGATGTATAATTATTTTGGTGAAGAAAATGCAAACTATTAAAGATAATATTACTAATACAATTATTATAAAAAACTCAAAATTTATATGTTATTTATATAAAGTATATAACTTAGAAGAAGTAGCAAATGAAATTAAAAAAGCAAAAGAAAAATATAAAGACGCAACTCACTGTTGTTATGCATACATTATAGATAATAACCATAAATTTAGCGATGATTTTGAACCAAAAGGTAGTGCTGGTAGCCCAATTTATCAAGTATTAAAAAACAATAATTTAAACTATGTATTATGTATCGTAATAAGATATTTTGGAGGAATAAAACTAGGAGCAAGTGGTCTTATTAGAGCATACTCTAGAAGCGCTAAAGAAGCTTTAGAAAAAACTAGCATTATTAATCTTACTAAAGGTAAAAATATAACAATCGAATTTAATTATGAAAATATAAAACAAATAGATAATATTTTAAAAGATGAAAAAATTTTATCCAAAGAATATAAAGAAAAAATAATTTATAATGCAAATGTTTTAAACAATATAATTAATCCATTAAATAATATAAGTAAAATTACTATTAATAACGATATATATATCGAAAAATAGTAATTTTATTTTGTCAATAATAAATGCGGATAAATAGTAGAACCACTACTATTAGCAAAACCACTAACACTACCTACTTCACTACATTCTTCTAATTCTATATTGCATTTTACTAATGAAAAATTAGTCATATAAGAACTATTATTATTATCATATTTAGAAGTAAGATAATATACATTATGATTATTTACACTTATAGTAGGACTAATTCCTAATCCACTTGCAATATATCCATGTAATCCCTCAATAGTTTTACAATCACTTCCATCTTTATTACAACGATTTAAAACCAAATTATTAGTATAATCACTTCCTTCTAATTTAGAAGAAGTAAAATACAAATAACTATCATTAACAGCAAGTTTAGGACTAAATGAAATAGGACTATCAGCACCACCCAAATAAGAAGACGCACTAGTTATTTTATTACAATTACCCCCATCCTTATCACAACGATATATATCCATAACTGAAGTAGTATCAGAACTAGTTGTATAATAAACATTATTATTATCCGCTAAAATAGTTGGATGCATATTAGATCCATCATCTTCCACTAAACCAACTAAACTACTAAACTTATTACAATTAGTACCATCTATATTACAACGATATATATCCATATTAACTTTATTATCAATAACATCCCCTACTACAGAAGTATAATATAAATATTCATCATTAACACTTAAACTAGGTAAAAGACTATTACCAATAATATTTTCATCCCCTAATTTAGTAAAAGCATCTAATGAAGAGAACACTCTACAATCGCTACCATCTACATTACATATATAAATATCCATAACCGAAGTATTAGTGGTATTATTAGATAAACGTACAGAAGTATAATATATATAATTATCATTACTAACAATACTTACAGGTATACTTAAATTACCATTTAAATAAGAAGTCGAATTAGCAAAAGGACTATCACTACAAGTATTATCTGTACACATAAACAAATTCATCGAATTAGTATAACTATCTGTCCCATAACGAGAAGAAGTATAATACCAATTAGTAGAATTTGCTGTTAAAGAAGGATTAACACTACTAAAATTATCATTAACCATCGTATAAGCAGTCGCAACCTCACTACATTCTGTATAATCTTCTAAACAACGATTAATCTTTACAAGCGTATTTCCATTTTCTTCTACAACAGATGAATAATATAAAAAATTATCTTCTTCAACTACAATATCAAGGTTTTTATATGAATACGGTATACTTAAATTAAGTCCATAATTAATATCAGAATAAATTGTATAAGCAGGTATATCAATAATTAATAATCCTTTTAAAACATTACCACTAACCGTAGAACAATCAACATAATTACCATCTTGATAACAAAGATTTTCTATTTTTATATTACCAACATCTAAAACCTCATCAAAAGTATTTACAAAAAGACCATCATTACTATAAACTCCATTACTATAAGTACCGTAAGTATAAGTAGTATCAGTAAGAGTAATTCTCTTAACTGTCTGACTATTATTAATATTAAAAGTAAAATCAACTATATTATCATCAATATGAACAGACAATAACTCATAACTACTAAGATCATTCATTACATCTTCAAGCATCAATATTTGATCAGTTTCTAATTTAGTCTCAACATAATAATCATCATTTATATTTTTTAAATTAATTGTAATATCGACTAAAAAATAAGTAATAGTCATAGCAAGTACAGACGCAACAATAATTTCAACTAATAAATATCCCTTATTATTCATAAAATCCCTACCTTATCCTCAAAGATGAATAAGTATCATCATTAGTAACAGATACTAGTAAATAGCTATATAACGAATCATCAAATATGTAAGAAGAATTCTCTTCTTTTGTTCTTTCGATATAAAAATCTAAATATTTTTTTAACTCTTCATTACTATTATTAGAAAAATTAGTAATAATTGTCTCATCATATTTAACTAAATATATATTTTTTATATTATAAGTAGTATTAAATTTTTCTAAAAAAGCCTTATAATAATCATCACTAAAAGTATCAGCATTAATTTCTACATAACTAAAATTATTATTAGAAACCAAATTAGTAAGTAACATCTCATCAATTAAAAAATCTTCTAAATTCTTAAGTCCATAAATAGTTTTGGCATCATAATAACTATTTCTTAACTCATATGCTTTATAAGTATTAGCAAAACCAGAATATAAACCAACAATAGTAGTTAATAATATAGTAGATACTATTACTACTTCTGCTAACATAAAACCTTTATTATTCATACAATCACCCTATTTATACTATCTTTAATTATTATATAATATTTTTAATAAAATTACTAGTACTTAAAAAGAAAATTACTATTTATTACTTATTTTATCAATAAATAAATTAATAAACATATAATTTAACATATTTAGCAATCTCTATTGACAATTGCTAAATATGTGATATAATTACAATGAGGAGGGATATTATGAATGAACAAAATATGTATCAAGAAAATTTAGAAAACGTATTAGAAAAATACGGACGAGATATTACTCAAAGTGCCAAAGATGGAAAAATAGATCCCGTTATTGGACGAGATGAAGAAATAAGATCAATAACTAGAATATTATCTCGTAAAACAAAAAACAATCCCATATTAATTGGAGAAGCTGGTGTTGGTAAAACAGCCATAGTAGAAGGACTTGCAACTAGAATAGTTAAAGGAGACGTACCAACAAGCTTAAAAGATAAAACAATATGGGAACTAGATATGGGAGCGTTAATCGCTGGTGCTAAATACCGTGGTGAATTTGAAGAAAGATTAAAAGCAGTCTTAAAAAAAGTAAAAGAATCTGAAGGAAATATAATTATGTTTATCGATGAAATACACATGATTGTTGGAGCAGGAGCAATAGAAGGAGCAATGGATGTATCAAATATGTTAAAACCCATGTTAGCACGTGGAGAAATACATTGTATTGGTGCCACTACTCTAAATGAATATCGTAAATATATTGAAAAAGATTCAGCACTAGAAAGACGTTTTCAAAATGTATTAGTAAAAGAACCAACTGTCATAGATACAATAACTATCTTACGTGGTTTAAAATCAAGATTTGAAGTTTATCATGGTGTAAACATAAAAGATAGAGCTCTAGTTAGTGCTGCTACCCTAGCTAATCGTTATATTACCAATAGATTTCTTCCTGATAAAGCAATTGATTTAGTTGATGAGGCTTGTGCCACTATTAAGGTGCAAATGGAATCAGTACCAACTGAAATTGATAGTCTAACTAGAAAAATAATGCAACTGGAAGTAGAAAAAGAAGCATTAAAAAAAGAAAAAGATGACATTTCTAAAAAAAGAATGAACGAAATTAATGAAAAACTAACTATTTTAAAAGACAAAGAGAAAAATTTAAGAAAAAATTGGGAAGAAGAAAAAGAAATAAATAACAAAATAAGTAAAAAGAAAGAAGAATTAGAACAAGCAAACTACAATTTAGAAAAAGCTGAATCTAATTACGATTTAGAAACAGCTGCTAGACTTCGTCATGGTACAATACCTAAACTAGAACAAGAACTAAAAGACTTACAACAAAATAATAAATCAGACATATTAAGCGATACCGTAGATGAAGAAAATATAGCTTCAGTAATTTCCAAATGGACAAATATTCCCGTTAATAAATTAGTTGGTGGCGAAAGAGAAAAACTACTTCATCTAAAAGAAAATATGAAAAAAAGAGTTAAAGGTCAAGATGAAGCAATCGAATTAGTATCAGAAGCCATCATAAGAGCAAGAGCAGGAATAAAAGATCCAAATAGACCTATCGGTTCATTTATCTTTCTAGGTCCAACTGGTGTTGGTAAAACAGAAATAGCAAAAACACTAGCATATGAATTATTTGATGATGAAAAACACATGATAAGAATTGATATGAGTGAATACATGGAACCACATTCAGTAGCAAGATTAATTGGTTCTCCTCCCGGATACGTTGGCTATGATGATGGAGGACAATTAACTGAAGCGGTAAGAAGAAATCCATATTCAATAGTATTATTTGACGAAATAGAAAAAGCTCATAAAGATGTATTTAATATTTTACTACAAATATTAGATGATGGTAGAATTACTGATTCTCAAGGAAGAACAGTCGATTTTAAAAACACTATCATTATTATGACATCAAATTTAGGTAGTGAACATATTCTAGATAAAGATATAAACGCTAAAGAGTTAGTAATGAATGAACTACATCATACTTTTAAACCAGAATTTATAAACAGAATAGATGAAATAATTATCTTTAATTCTCTATCAAAAGATGTAATATATAATATTTTAGATAAAATAATTAAAGATATAGAAAATCGTCTAAAAGATAAAAATATAACTATCAAATTAACTGAAAATGCAAAAAAATACATAATTGATAATTCATATAATGAAGAATATGGTGCTAGACCTATAAAAAGATATGTAGCAAGAAATATAGAAAGCTTAATAGCAAATAATATTATAAAAGATAATATTAAATATGGAGATAATTTATTAATAGATATAAAAGATGAAGAGTTTATAATTGCATAAGCTCTTCATTTTTTATTCATTAATATACTGCTAAAGATGCACGAGCCGAGCTGCCGTTGCTAGAATCTCCAGCGCCCCAGTCGAAGCCGAACACGCCCGCGAGAGAGCCACTGTAATAGTAGCCACCGCGAAGGAACCACGGGTCAGACGAGCGGACGAAGTACGCGATATCATTATTCCATGCTGTACCAGAACTAACAACTACTTCTCCGGTTGCATCTCCTAATCTTGCTCGATTATACTCAGTTTGATCATTATATGATGTTCCATAAGCATACGTATCTATATATTTGGCTGTTGATGCACTATATTTAAAAATTCCATCACCATAA
>CALVSA010000018.1 GCA_944358825.1 uncultured Bacilli bacterium | reverse complement strand
TGGTATATATTATACTATAATCAGACTAAATGCCGCAAATTTATTAAAACGGCATTCCAAATGAAAATCAACAATTGATAAAAAATAAGAGGTTTTCCTTTTATTTTTTTTAATATTTATGATATAATGAAGCTGAAATGGAGTGATAATGTGAATAATATTGGTTTGTCATCTTTAGAGACTAATAATGTTAATAATTTTACTACTATTAATGGGTTGAAGATTAGAAAAGCTATGAATAAGCCTTTTCGTTATATTTTAAAAAAAGCTACTAAAGGTAATACAATATTAGAAAGATATCCTAAATTAGAAAAAGATCAACCTTATATTTTTGCATCTACTCATTCGCATACTGAAGATGTTATTTCTAATTTATCTATTATTGATCGTAATGCTTATGTGTTAATTGGTACTACTGATCAAGTAAGACATAATCCACAAATGTATATGGCATGGGCTAATGGTATGATTTATGTAAATAGATTAGATAATAATAATCGTAATGAGGCGTTAAAAAAAATGCAATGGTTACTTGATAATGGAACTAGTGTTTTAGTATTTGTTGAAGGTGGTTATAATAATAGTGAAAATTTATTATGTCAAAGACCTTTTCCAGGAGTTTATAGACTAAATGTTGCAACAGGTGCTAAAATTGTTCCAATTGCTAATTTTTTAGATCCTGATACTAATAATATATATATTAGAGTTGGTGATCCAATGGATTTGTCTATTTATAATAAAAAAATAGCTTTGGATGTTTTAAGAGACTCTTTAGCGACTATGGTTTATGAACAAATAGAGGCTCATACTAAACCATTAAAAAGAGCAAGTTTAAGTTATGATCCTCATCTAGATTATATGGAAGCTAGAAGACAGGAATATTTTAAAGTTAATTGGACTAGTTATGAAGCTTGGAAAGAAGAGCTTACAGTTTATAAAGGTGGATTAACATTTCCTGATGAGGTTTGGAATTTTATTGATAAAGTTGATATTAATGAGAAAAATGCTAAATTTTATGGACCGGTTTTGGCAAGAAAATATAGAGAAAATAAATACAGTATGGATAGATATATGCAAGAGAAATGGAATAAATAGTTTAAAAGTAGGTGATTATATTTGAGTTTAGAGTTTGAAATTCCTTTAGTAGCTTTTATCTTTATCTTAATATTAAATATTGCGTATTTTACTAAAAAAAGAATTGATTTAGTAGAAAATAGACCATATAAAGTTATTTTAGTTTGTTCTTTAATTGTTTCTTTTATTGATACAATTATTCACTTTATATGTGCAGTTAATCCTTTTGATGTATTAGTTACTGATTATTATCAATTTTTTAATTATTTAAATAAGATTTTATCTAGTTTGTTTGTTGTTATATTTTCTAGTTTATTTTGTTATACTTTGATGATTAGTTATAATAAGATAAAAGATAATTATAAGAAATTAGTAAATTTATTAGTAGTTATTAATGTGATTTTTGTATGTGTTATTTTATTTACTAATATAGATATAATTGATGCTGGTTTTGTTACTAATGTATCTGGTTTAACTATTACTTTAGGGTATATTATGGTTGCATTTTTCCTTATTGCGTCTTTGATTATAACATTAGTAAATATAAAAAAAATTGATAAGAGATATTTGCCGATTTTTTTAGTGTTTTTAATTTTAACTTGTTTGTATTTTATTACTTTATTTTTCCCAGGTATGATAATTTATGATTTAGTATTGGCTATTATGTGTTATATTATGTATTTTACAATTGAAAATCCTGATGCTCAAATATTAGAAGAGATACATAATGCAAAAGAGATATCAGATAATGCTAATGAAGAGAAATCTATGTTTTTATATAATATGACTAATGAGATAAAACAAATAATTACTGATATAGATAATAGTACTGATAATATATTAGTAGAGGTTGATAAGAAAAAGATAGATACTAATGTTATAGATAATTATGCTCGTGATATAAAAGGTGATGTTTCAAAGTTTAATACGATGATTAATGAAGTATTTGATATATCACAGGTTGATATTAATAATATAAAAATATATAAAGATAAATATAATATAAAAGTTATTATTAAAGAGTTAGTTCAAAAATATTCTAAAAAGTGTCAAAGTAAAGGATTAGATTTTCGTAGTCGAATGGCTCTAGATATTCCTAATTACTTATATGGAGATAGTGTTTCTTTAAAGAAAGTATTAAATATTATATTAGATAATAGTTATAAAAATACAAATATGGGTTATATTGAATTTAATATTGATACAATATTTAAAAATGATATATGTAGGTTAGTAATTAGTATCGAAGATTCTGGTAGTGGTATGAAAGCAAGTGAGCTTAATTATGTTTTAAATAAAAAGTCAAAAGAAGAAGATAAATATGATTTAGATGATACATTATATAATACAAAGAAATTAGTAACATTAATGGGTGGAACTATAATAGCTAGTAGTGTTTACGGAAAAGGAACAAAGATAAAGATAGTATTAGATCAAAAGATAGAAAAAGAAGAGAGTAAATTAGAAAAATATGAACATGTATATGATAAGAAAAAAATATTATTAGTAGATGATAGTGATGCTAGTGGTAAGATAATTAGTAAGATGTTAAGTGATACTAATGTTGTTTTAGATATTGTAAAAACTGGTAAAGAAGCGTTAGATAAGATAAGGAATAAAGAAAAATATGATTTGATTTTACTAGATGAGGAAATGAAACCATTAGATGGAATAACGGTAATGAAGAAATTAAAAGAGATAAAGACATTTAATATTGAAGTAGTATTACTTACTAGAAATAATAATTATGAATATAATGAAGATTATTTAGAGTATGGATTTAGTAATTATTTATTAAAACCTATTGATAAAGAACAATTATTTAATGTTATTAATAAAAAATAAAATATTATTTGATAATCATTATATATAGATATAAAGTAAATATCAAATGGTTATCTTTATCCTATGTTAGAAAGTTGGTGAAGTATGGATTTAAATGAACAACAAAAAAAAGCAGTTATGCATAAAGATGGACCAATGCTCGTATTAGCGGGTGCAGGTAGTGGAAAGACAAAGGTTTTGACTAATAGAATTGCTTATTTAATTGAACAAGGTGTTAGTCCTTATAATATATTAGCGATTACTTTTACTAATAAGGCTGCTAAAGAGATGAGGGATCGTGTTAGTAATTTAATTGGAATGGATGCTAGTAGGATTCAAATATCTACTTTTCATTCTTTTGGTTTAAAAATGGTAAAGGAAAATTATCAAGTTTTAGGTTATGATAAAAATTTTAGTATTTTAGATAGTGATGATAGTTTAACTGTTATAAAAAAGATTATGAAAGAATATAATATGGATTCTAAATATTATAATGCTAGAAGTATTAGATCAAAGATTAGTTCTGCTAAAAATGAGTTGATTTCTCCATCTAAATTTTCGCAGATTGAGTTTGATAAAGCGATTGTAAGTGTGTATGAGAGATATGAAAGAGTTCTTAAGACTAATAATTCACTTGATTTTGATGATTTATTATTATTACCAATTAGGCTTTTAGATGATAGTGAGATATTAGATCGTTATCAAGAGAGATATAAGTATATTTTAATTGATGAATATCAGGATACTAATCATGCACAGTATATTTTTTGTAAGAAGTTAGCTGGTAAATATCGTAATTTATTTGTTGTTGGTGATAATGATCAAGCTATTTATGCTTTCCGTGGGGCTAATTTTAAAAATATATTAAATTTTGAGAAAGATTATCCTGATTGTAAGACTATTTTTTTGGAAGAAAATTATCGTTCAACTAAAAATATTTTAAAGGCTGCTAATAGTGTTATTTCTCACAATAAAGAGCGTAAGGATAAGAACTTGTGGTCTAATAATGAAGAGGGTAGTAAGATTAGATATGTAAAGACTGATAATGAGAAAGAAGAGGCTAGTTATGTATCTAAAACTATAAAAAAATTAGTTAGTGATGGAGTAAATTATGATGATATTGCTATATTATATCGTACTAATGCTCAATCTAGGGCTATGGAAGAGGAAATGTTAAAGTCTAATCTTCCTTATCGTGTTATTGGTAGTTTTTATTTCTATAATCGTAAGGAAATTAAAGATTTACTTTGTTATTTAAGGTTAATTAATAATACTAATGATGATGTTAGTTTACTTCGTGTTATTAATACTCCAAAAAGAGGAATAGGTACAAAGACGATAGAGGCTTTAACTAATAAGGCTAATTTGGAAAATATTTCTTTATTTGATGCGATAGAAACAGGAAAAGAATTGACTTTTAAAAATTTGATTTTAGATATGCAAAAAGAAATTAGTAATTTAAGTTTAACAGAAATGGTTGATTTAGTATTAGATAAGAGTGGTTTGAGAAAAGAACTTAAAGATGATAAGAGTTTAGATAGTGAAATTAGATTAGAAAACTTAGAAGAATTTAAGTCAATTACTAAAAACTATGAAGATGAGTTTGGAATTGTTTCTCTTCCTGATTTTTTAGAAGAAATTACTTTAGTTAGTGATGTAAGTGAACATCAAGATGATAAGAATAAAGTTAGTTTAATGACTATTCATTCGGTAAAGGGATTAGAGTATGATCATGTTTTTGTGATTGGTATGGAAGAAGAAATATTTCCTCATTATAATGCTATTCGTGAGGGAACTAATTCTGCAATTGAAGAAGAGAGAAGACTTTGTTATGTTGCTATTACTAGGGCTAGGAAAAATTTATGGTTAATAAATGCTAAAAGACGAACTTTATTTGGTCAAACGCAGTCTAATTTGCCTAGTAGGTTTTTAGATGAGGTTGATTCAAAATATATAGAAGAGGAGAATAATCGTTCTTCATTTATCGATAAAACTTCTAAATTTATTAAAGAAAATGTATTTTATGATAAAGAAGTTGATTATAAAGTAGGAGATAATATTAAACACACAGAATATGGAGTAGGAGTAATAGTGGGAGTTGATAAGTCTATTATTACGGTTGCTTTTGCTCATCCAATTGGAATTAAGAAGTTGATGAAAAATCATAAAAGTATATCAAAAATATAAATTTTTTGCATATAATAATGTGGGTGAGATTATGGATTATGAATTGTTAGTTAATAAGACTAACTTTCTAGATAAGGACTATATCCCTAATAATTTAGTAGATGCTTTAAGTAAATATAAAGATAATGTTTTATTAGAAGAAAAAACTTTAGAAGCTTTTAGACGTATGCAAATGGATGCAAAAGTTTATGAATATGATATTGATGTTATGAGTGGTTATCGTGATTATGATTATCAACTCAATTTATATAATAATTTAATTAAGGAAAAGGGTTTTAATTATGCACTTAGGATGATTGCTAAACCTGGTAGTAGTGAGCATCAAACTGGGTTAGCTCTTGATTTTTGTATTTATAAAGATAATAAATGTTATATTGAAAGTGAAATAGAAGATTTTGCTGAAACTAATTGGATACATAATAATGCACATAAATATGGTTTTATATTAAGATATCCTAAAGATAAGGAACAAATAACTGGTTATAATTACGAACCTTGGCATTTAAGATATGTTGGTGATTTAGCAATATATTTATATAACAATGATTTAACTTTGGAAGAATATTATGAGAGAAAAAAGAGTATTTTAGATAAATAGAAAGAAGATAAGTTTATTTTCTTTTTATTTTATGTTAATTGTTTACTATATGTTAAAAATATATGTTATAATTAAATAAAGAAATAATGTAGTAAAGGAAGTGAATTATGTTTGATAATAAGTATATTTTAGGGCTTGATATTGGTATATCATCTGTTGGATGGGGGTTATTAGAATTAGATGATAATAATGAACCATTTAGAATTATTGATGTAGGTAGTAGAATATTTTCGCCTGGAGAAGTTGAGAAGACTGGTGATAGTCGTGCTAAAGGAAGAAGAGAACATCGAGGAAGTAGGAGGGTTATTAGAAGGAGAGAATTTAGAGTTGATCGTATTAGATATTTATTGTATGAGTATGGTTTTTTAGATGCTAAATTAGATAGTGATAAATTTTCTGTTAATAGTGATAAACTTACATTGGTGTATCAAGATATGATTAATAATTATTATAAAAATAATCATACAAATCCTTATAAACTAAAGGTAGAGGCATTGGATAGAAAGTTAACGAAAGAAGAATTGTCAATTATTTTAGTTCATTATGCTAAAAAAAGAGGATATAAATCAAATAGAGAAGAAAATGATTTAATTGATAAATTAGAAAAAGAAGTGCAACCAAAAAGTGTAAATAAAGATGTTGGTAAAGTTTTGGGTGCTATTAATGAAAATGTTATATTAATGAAAGAGAATAATTATCGAACTGTTTCAGAAATGTATATTAAAGATCCAAAATTTAGAGACAAAATTAAAAATAGTGTTGATGATTATAAAGTTTCTGTAACAAGAGAAATGTATGAAGAAGAAATTAAGTTAGTTTTAGATAGACAGATAAAGTTTGGACTTATTAATGAAAAATTTAAGGATGAATATTTAAAAATATGGAGTAGTCAAAGACATTATTCATCTGGACCTGGTTATTATTATGAATATGTTGATGGAGAAAAAAAGAAATTAAGATCACCTTATGGTGGTAATCTTATCGAAAGAATGGTTGGTAAATGTAAGTTTGATGGTAATCCTAGAGCGCCTAAATATGCATATAGTTCCGAGAAATTTGTTAGTCTTACTAAATTAGTTAATTTGAGATATAAGGCTGATATTAATGATAGTTATATATCTTTAACAAAAAAAGAAATAGCTAGTATGATAGAACTTGCCAAAAGTAAGGAATCTTTAAAGTATAATGATTTGTTGAAAGTATTAGGTTTAGATAATATTATAATTAAAGATCTGCAGTTTTCTAGAAGTGAATATGTAAAAGTTATTGATGAAGTTAAAAAGAAATTGAAAATTGGTAAGGATAAAATATTAAATATTAATGATTTAAGTGATGATGATAAAGAAGTTTATAATAGGGTATACAATAAGAAATTGTTTGATAAAAAGTTTATTGAATTAAAAGGATATCATAGTTTAAGGAAAACTTTTGAAAAGTGTTTTGGCAAAGATGAATGGGAAAAAGTTAAAGATAATGTGGAATTATTAGATGAATTTGCGGTTATTTGTACTAATTTTAAATTAGATGCTGATATGATTGATTATATTAAACCTTCTTCATTAATTGATAATAAATATGCAGATGTTAATTTTGTTGAGGCTTTACCTAATTTTAAAGATCATTTAAATTTATCAATTGAAATAATTAGAAAACTTACTCCTTTTATGTTAAATGGCATGAGATATGATGAGGCTATGTTACAAGTTGTTGGTAGATTTAATAATTTAGATGAGGTTAAAGAGAAACATGATTTATTAGTTCCTATTACTAAAGTTACTGATATTAGAAATCAAAGGGTTTTGAGATCTTTAACGCAAGCTAGAAAAGTCATTAATGCAATTATTAAGAAATACGGTAAGCCTAGATGTATTAATATTGAAACTGCTAATGAACTTGCTAAAACCAGATCAGAAAGAAATGAAATTAGAAAATATCAGCTAGAAAGAATGGATAATAATGATACAATTAAGCAAGAATTAGTAAATTTAGGTTTTTTTAGTTCAGTAGAGAAAATTACTAGTAATGATTTACTTAAATATAGACTTTGGAAAGAACAAAAAGAATGTTGTGCTTATTGTCAAGAAAATATTACTCTTGATGAATTGTTTTCTCATAATTTAGTTCAAATAGATCATATTCTTCCTTATTCTAGAACTTTTAATGATAATTATTTGAATAAGACTTTAGTTAAAACTAAGTGTAATCAAGAAAAAGGAAATAGAACGCCATATGAGTGGTTTGGTAAGAGTGATGGATGGCAAAAATTTCAAACTTATATTAAAGGTTTGATGATTCCTAATAAGAAAAAAGATAATTATTTGCTTAAGAATTTGGATTTTGATACGGAAAGGGAAATGCGTTTACAAAATTTAAATGATACTAAATATATTAGTAGGGAATTATCATCAGTTATTAAAGCTTATTTAGATGTATCAAAAGTTAATGTATATCAAGGTGGTATAACGGCTAAATTAAGAGCTAGATGGGGATTTAATCGCCTTATACATAGCTATATTTCTAGTAATTATTTATTACCTAGCGATATGAAGAGTGATATTAATAAAGATAGAGATAATCATTTGCATCATGCAATGGATGCTTTAGTAATTGCGGCAATTACACCTGCTTTAAGTCAAAGTGTTAGTTTATATGAGAAATATAATAGGTATATAGATCATTTAACAGAAAAGGAAATTAAAAATCTTGATTATGATAAGTATAATGAAATTAATAAAGAACAGGAAAGATTTATTAATAATAAGACAGGTGCTGTTTATGAAAAGTTAGAAGATTATATTAAGGAACAAATAATGGATGAAAATATTATTTATGGAAAACATAATATAGCAAAACTTAAATTTCCTGTTCCATATGATGATTTTGTCGATGAAGCTAAAATTAGGGTTTATGAACAAGATTTAAATAAAATGAAAGAGGAACTTTCTACTTTTAGGACTTATACTAAAAAAGATATTAATAATCTTAAAGTTTTAACACCGTCATTTGCTAAAACTAAATTATCTGGTAAATTACATGAGGAAACATATTATGGAATGACAAAAGACAAAAAGTATAAGACTTTAAGAACTCCTCTTGAAAAAGTAAAACGTAAGGATTTAGAGAAATTACCTGGTAAGGATGCTGGAAATAAAGATATTTATAATGCTATAGTTGAATGGTTAGGTAGTTGTGAGACGGGAGCAGAAGCTTTAAAAATGCATAATGGTCAATATCCGATTAGTCCTAATGATAAAGAACAAAAAGAAATTAAGAAAATTAAGTTATATTTTCCTTACAAAAATACAGGTCATATGGTTAATGGAAGTAATGTTGAAAAAGGTGGTGTATATCAAATAGATGTTTTAAAATCTAAAAATATAGAGGATGATAAACTATATTTTGTAGCATATGATTTATTTGATATCAAGCAGAGAGATAGAAGTAAGGAAAATAATAGTGTTAATTTTGATGTTAAACTAGAGTATGGAAGAGATAATTATGTTTTAACTTCTTATCAACAAATGTTAAATGAATATGATGTTATTTTGAGATTAAATAAAAATGATTTAGTTAAAGTTGTTAATAAAAATGGAGAATATGTTATTGGATATGTAGTTGGGTTCTCTAGTGGTATGTTAGAAGTTAAGAGTAAAATTGGTGATGCATATGATTTATTTGGTGAAAATAGAATTTTTAAAACAAAATGCACAAGATATTTTATTACTGTATCAACAATTAAATCAATTAAAAAGTTGTCTATCAGTATATTAGGAGAAATTAATGGGCTATAGACAAGTTGTTATTAGAAAATCAGAAAAATTAAGTGTAAAAGATAAACAACTTGTTATAAGTAGGGATGATAGCATTGCTAAAGTTCCTTTAGAAGATATTAATTTTGTATTAATTGAGGATAGTACAACGGTTATTACAACTCGCTTGATGGCAGAATTTGGTAAAAATGCTATTGCTTTAATTATTTGTGATGAAAAGTATGTTCCTGCTTCTATTATGTTTCCATATAATTATCATTTTAAGCAATTGGAATATTTTAATAATCAATTATTTATTAGTAATGATATTAAAAATGAATTATGGAATCAGATTATAAAAAAGAAAATTCAGAATAGTATTAGAGTATTGGAAATGACTTCAAAAGAGGAATTTCCAATCTCTAAACTTAATAGTTATATTGATGAAGTAGTAGATGGTGATAATAAAAATAGAGAGGGACTGGCTGCTAAAATGTATTTTAGAAGTTTATTTGGGAGTGATTTTATTCGCTTTTATGATGATAGTATTAATAATGCTCTTAATTATGGTTATACAATTATAGTTAGTTCTATTATTAGAACATTATCGGTATTTGGATTAAATACTTATTTGGGAATTCATCACGATTCTAAAATTAATAATTTTAATCTTGCTTATGATTTTTTAGAACCTTACCGAAGTATTGTTGATAAATTTGTTTATGATAATAAAGATGAATTAACTGATACTTTATCTTTTGATTTTAGAAAAAAACTAATTTCTTTACTGAATAAAGAAATTAGTCATAATGATAAAAAATATACTGTTGAATACAGTATAGAATTATTAATTAAAAGTTATATTAAATCTTTTACAACGGGAGAAGTTAAATTGGATTTGCCTGATATTATTTATGAATAGGTTTATGAGAATTATTGTAATGTTTGATTTACCTGTTGTTAAAGAAAAAGATCGAAAGATAGCTAATAAGTTTAGAAATTTTTTGTTGGATGATGGTTACATTATGATGCAGTTTTCGGTGTATTCTAGAATTTGTAAGAATAATGATGATTTACAAAAACATGTTAATAGGCTTAGAATTAATACACCTAAAAATGGTAATGTTAGATTAATTCAGGTTACTGAGAAACAATATAATAATATGATTATGTTTGCAGGAACTAAAGAAATAGAAGAAGATATTTCAGTTGATAATTTATTGATATTTTAGGCAGAGTCTATCGTCTTTTTATATAATAAAAAAACAGGCATAAAGCCTGTTTATGATCTTTAAGGTTAGATCAACCCTTTGGCATAATGCCTTATTACAGAAACCTGTAAACTTTTAGTAGTGTATGTCCTTTATTATCAGGACAATTAAATTATATAATATAATGTTATTTTAGTCAATAAGTTTATTGCATATTTCTAAAAAAAGTTTTTTAATTTCTTCATTTTCACATATTATATATTCACTAGTAATATTTTGGGGTTTTGATAGGCAAACTTTAATGCTATTAGAGTTAAGTATTTTGCTTAATAAATGTGGATATTTATTGAATATTATGTTTTTAATTTTGTTTATTTCTTCTTCTGTTATTAGGCTTTCGTTTTCTAAATAAAATTCATTAAATGTTTGTTCTTCTTTGTATTCTTTTTTTAATAAATATATTTTAATTGCTTCATTTATTATGTCTAATGATATTAATTTGTTTTTTAGTATGTAAATTGAAAAATTATCTAATGTAATGTATTCTAATATATTTCTATTACTAGTTAGAATGAAGTGACAATTGTTATTAGAAATCTTATTAATTGTATTTAATAAACTTATTATTTCATTAGCATTTAAATAAACGTCAAAGTTATCGATTATTATTATATTAATTTTATCGTTATTGTTTTCTATATCTAGAAAATATAATTGATACAATAGTCTTCTTTTCATTGATTTTGTAATTGAATTGTTACTTATTAATACATTATCAATATATATATTAGTAAATTTGTCTATAATTTCGTTTAAGTTTGGAATTTCTATTTCAAATGAAATATTGTTATCGATGTTTTTATTTATTTTTTTATTTAATAAGTTATTTACTTTATTATCTATTATATCAAATATTTCATTAGCGTAATTTATTAGTTTGTCTTCGTTTATTTTTTTTATTATATCATTATAAATTAATTGTTTTAATGTATTTGTTTTTGTGAATTTAAATTCGTTAGTAAAGTCATTGTCTTCGTTTATATAAATTATATTGTAATCTTCTTTGTTTATTTTATTTCCATTTATCAGTATATTTGGTTTTTTATTATTTAAGCTATCAACTAAATTATTTATAAAGTTATTTTTAAAAGTAGAATTATTACCAAAAAATATTATATTTTTATCTAAATTTATATAGTATTCGTTGGAATTATCTTTAAAAGTTATTTTCATTTTTTATCACCAAATTTATTATATATTAATATTTATAAAAATAAAATAAGAAAATTGTAAAAAGTGTGGTATAATTGTTTTGAGGTTACAGGACCCTGTGAATTTTTAGTAGTGTATGACCCAAAGACAGTGTTTAAAAAACGAGTGTTTGTTACAGGACCCTGTGAATTTTTAGTAGTGTATGACCTTGCCACATTTACGTTGATTAGTTCTTGTGTTACAGGACCCTGTGAATTTTTAGTAGTGTATGACATAAAAATAACAAATAATATATTAAAAAGGTTACAGGACCCTGTGAATTTTTAGTAGTGTATGACGTTGCCTCCACTTTAATAGTGGACTCTGATGTTACAGGACCCTGTGAATTTTTAGTAGTGTATGACAGTAAAAACGTCAAATATCCTAAAAGACCGGTTACAGGACCCTGTGAATTTTTAGTAGTGTATGACCTAATACATCTCTTTGTGTTTGGCAACTAGGTTACAGGACCCTGTGAATTTTTAGTAGTGTATGACTTAAGTATTAAAGATAATTCATCAATAACGTTACAGGACCCTGTGAATTTTTAGTAGTGTATGACAACATTTAGTTAGTAAATAGTTTCTAGCGGTTACAGGACTCTGTGAATTTTTAGTAGTGTATGACTGGAATTGATTATTCAATACTTGATCAATTGTTACAGGACCCTGTGAATTTTTAGTAGTGTATGACGTTTGAATATTATTTGCCACTTTTCATTATGTTACAGGACCCTGTGAATTTTTAGTAGTGTATGACTTTTCTTCTTTTCATTTCTATTCCTCCTATGTTACAGGACCCTGTGAATTTTTAGTAGTGTATGACAGTTTACTTGGCTTTTGTTAGTAGGTACAGTTACAGGACCCTGTGAATTTTTAGTAGTGTATGACTAAGAGGGGAAGTGAAAGATCAACTAGGATGTTACAGGACCCTGTGAATTTTTAGTAGTGTATGACTTGAGCGATCCATATATGACGCAATGTAGCGTTACAGGACCCTGTGAATTTTTAGTAGTGTATGACCAGGTGGACAAATTTATCAAATTTATGCCAGTTACAGGACCCTGTGAATTTTTAGTAGTGTATGACTTCTTCTATTCCATACTTTTACATAAATACGTTACAGGACCCTGTGAATTTTTAGTAGTGTATGACATTCATTTGATAACAAAAGTGTTTTAATAAGTTACAGGACCCTGTGAATTTTTAGTAGTGTATGACAATAGAGAAGTAAATGTATACTATCAAGTGTTACAGGACCCTGTGAATTTTTAGTAGTGTATGACTAGCAAATTCACTTCCATTTATGTATAAATGTTACAGGACCCTGTGAATTTTTAGTAGTGTATGACTCTACTTCTACTTCTGCTTTTGTTCCGTCGTTACAGGACCCTGTGAATTTTTAGTAGTGTATGACATTTAGGAGTGGATGTTGCTAGGTTTGGAGGTTACAGGACCCTGTGAATTTTTAGTAGTGTATGACGTTAACATTACCCATTACTTGTTTCATAAAGTTACAGGACCCTGTGAATTTTTAGTAGTGTATGACAGCAAATTCACTTCCATTTATATACAAATGTTACAGGACCCTGTGAATTTTTAGTAGTGTATGACTCTCATATTCATTAAGTCTTGTTGATATGCGTTACAGGACCCTGTGAATTTTTAGTAGTGTATGACAAGATAGTGGAAATGCAAATAATGGAATGGGTTACAGGACCCTGTGAATTTTTAGTAGTGTATGACATATGACAATGAAACTAGCAATGGTCAAGAGTTACAGGACCCTGTGAATTTTTAGTAGTGTATGATATATTAAAGTTAAATTTATATAAACTAGAAAAAAAACAATTATTAAAATATAGAAGAAAAAGTATTGCATTATTGTTGAAATATATAGTAATATACAAGTAATAAAAATAATTTACCATAAATGCTGATGTAAAAATGAAGTTACTTGTTACTATGAAGTTTATTATATATTATTTATTAAATTATTAAGTAATAAAAAAACTTGACAAATACAACTGTACGGTGTAAAATATTCTCTACAGAAAGAAGTGATAATATGTATAGTTTTAGTCATATGATAAGAAATGCAAGTAATATGGATGTTGATTTATTATCTGCAATTATTATTAATAAAATAAAAACTGAGCTTGTTAGTAAGATTACTTATGATTTAAATGTAGCACTTGGTAATTATAATACTCACAAATTAGACGAACTATTAGATAGTTTGCGTAATAGGGCAAAGGATGAGAAAATTGAATTAAATATTGATGTTGATAATTTATTGATATTTGAAAAAGAATTAAATATTCGTGCTAATTATGTAGATGATATGTTTTTAAAATTTATGATAATGGAGAGATATTTTTATAAACGTATTAAGTATAATACTGATAGTGTTTTAGATTTTAAACAATTTGATTTAAATAGGTTATATACTCTTCATGCTTTAAAAACTGCATATTATGAGGCTGGTGTAAAAGACTTTTATGTTAGATTAAATAATAAAAATCATAAATTAAAGGCTTCTAATATGGCTTCTAGATATTATAATAAAATAATTACTATGGAAGAAGTTAAATATAGTAAGAAAATAGAAGAACAAAGAAAAGAAAATATGACTAAACATTTAGTTAAGAAAAAATAGAATATGCAATTAGCGTATTTTATTTTACTTGTGTAATTTTAGTTAATGTGTTATAATGGACGAGGTGTTTTTATGAAAAAGGAAAAATCGTGTGGAGCAGTTGTATTTAATGATAAAAATGAAGTTTTATTAATTACTCATAATGATGGTCATATTTGTTTTCCTAAAGGTCATGTTGAGTTAAATGAAACGGAAGTTGAGACTGCTAAAAGAGAAGTATTAGAAGAAACAGGAATTTTAATTCAAATAGATAATAGTAAAAGAGTAGTTATTACTTATAATCCTAAAGTTGATGTTGTTAAAGATGTTGTTTTCTTTAGAGCAAAAGCTATTGGAGGGACTATTAGTCCTCAAATAGAAGAGGTAAAAGAAGTAAGATGGGTAAGTATTGATGAGGCTTTTTTACTAATTACTTATGATGATTCAAAAGAAGTGTTAAGTAAAATGATTGGAAGTGATGGAAGTGAAAATTAGAAATATAGCGATCATTGCGCATGTAGATCATGGAAAGACTACATTTGTTGATCAATTATTAAAAAAATCAAATACATTTCGTGAAAATGAACATGTAGATGATAGAGCAATGGATAGTAATGATATAGAAAAAGAAAGAGGAATTACTATTTTAGCTAAAACTACTGCAATTCAATATAATGATTATCGTATTAATATATTAGATACACCAGGCCATGCTGATTTTGGCGGTGAAGTAGAACGTATTATGAATATGGTTGATGGGGTAATGTTACTAGTAGATGCTTATGAGGGAACTATGCCCCAAACAAGATTTGTGTTAAAAAAAGCATTGGAAGCTAATGTTAAACCAATCGTTGTAATTAATAAAGTTGATAAACCAACTGCTAGAGTTGATAAAGTATTAGATGAAGTTATTGATTTGTTTATAGAACTTGGTGCAACTGATGAACAATTAGATTTTAAAGTTGCATATGTATCAGCGTTAAATGGAACAGCAAGTTTAGATTCAGATATAAATACACAACAAGAAAGTTATGATGATATATTTAAATTAATAATTGATGAAATACCAGAACCTAATGTTGATCTAAATCATCCATTACAATTTCAACCAGCTTTATTAGATTATAATGATTATGTTGGAAGAATTGGTATTGGACTTGTAAAATCTGGTAGTATAAAAGTAAATCAAATGGTATCTTGTGTAAGATTAGATGGTTCGATTAAACAATTTCGTGTTCAAAAATTATTTGGTTTTTTAGGCTTAAAAAGAATTGAGATAGATAGTGCTCAAGCAGGAGATATTATTGCAATTGCGGGTCTTAGTGATATTTCTGTTGGTGAGACTGTTTGTGAAGTAGGTAAAGAAGAAGCACTTGAGGTATTAAAGATAGATGCTCCTACTTTAAAGATGAGTTTTATGACTAATAATAGTCCATTTGCGGGTAGAGAAGGTAAATTTATTACTGCTTCTAAAATTGGAGATCGATTGTTTAAAGAAACTCAAAAAGATGTAAGTTTAAAAGTAGAACAAAGTGGTAATGAATCTTGGATAGTATCAGGTCGTGGAGAATTACATTTATCTATTTTAATTGAAAATATGCGAAGAGAAGGTTATGAATTACAAGTTTCTAAACCAGAAGTAATATTAAAAGAAATTGATGGTGTTACTTGTGAACCTTATGAAGATGTACAAATAGAAGTTCCGGAAGAAAACGTTGGAAATGTTATTGAAGCTTTAGGTTTACGCGGTGGAGTTATGGATAATATGAGTAATGTTAATAATTTAGTAAGGTTAAATTATACTATTCCATCACGTGGTTTAATTGGTTTTAATACTGATTTTATGACAATGACTAAAGGTTATGGAATTTTAAATCATACGTTTAAAGATTATCAACCGGCTCAAGATATAACTTTGGGAAAACGTAAATTAGGTGTGTTAGTATCTATGGAAAACGGTAAGGCTACTGCATATGCTTTAGGTAATTTAGAAGATAGGGGTACTATGTTTATTGAACCTGGTTGTGAAGTTTATGAGGGAATGATTGTAGGAGAGTGTAATAGAGAAAACGATTTAGCAGTTAATGTAGTTAAAGGAAAACAACTTACTAATACTCGTGCAGCAGGTTCTGATCATACAGTTGTTTTAAAAAGACCAAGATTAATGACTTTAGAATATTGTCTTGATTATATTAATGATGATGAATTTGTTGAAATTACTCCAGAATTTATTAGACTTCGTAAACAGATTTTAAATACAGAACAACGTAAGAAAGTTGATGCAAAAAATAAATAGCTCTTTTTAGAGTTATTTTTATTTTATAAATGGCATTTTAATTGTTGAATTTTAGTTGTTGGACTAAAGCGTTTTTTAATTTTCGATTAGTATCGTTGCAGTGGACTAGTTTTTTTAATTAAAAATAGAGATAGCTCATAAAGAACTATCTCCACGGACCGCAAAGGGTCTTTGATTAACAAAAGGGTTGAAAAAACCTTTGTTAGGTATAATATACAACATTTTGTTTTAAATGTCAAATGTTTTTTGTGAATTTTTCAATTAGTTCTTTATCTATTTTATCCATAATTTCTGTTGAACATCTTTCTTTTCCTATGATGTCATACTCATTGATTGGTTTGAAAATTCTTGTTTTTGATATAGTGGTTATTAAACTAGTACAAGCATAGGTATTTTTTATGCTACTTTTATAATAAGTTAATACGGTGAGCAATTTTCTAATTTTTGTTTGTTCTTCAATTGTTGGTTGATTATGCTCAAAATCAACTTCTTCCTTAATACCGATTTTTAGTAATTCTTTTTCAATTTTTGTTATTAATTTATCTATAACTAAATTATTTAAATCAAGATTAAATTTACTTTTTTTAGATGTTAATGGTATGATAGTTAAAACATTATTTTTAGGATTATCATAGTTATTAAGTACTATTGCAAAGTGAACTTGTGACATTTCTGAGCCAAGATTGACACCAAAATCTACTTTTATAATAGTTCCTCTTTTGTATGTTTTATATATTTGATTTGTATGTTTTTCATATTCATTGCTTTCTGATAAAAGCAATTTTGATTTTTTTAGTAACCACTCGTCTAAATAAGCAAACTTATATGGTAATTTTTTATCAATTATATTATGATAATTGATATATGCTTTATCTAATTTAATTTTTTCTTTTATATTATTTTCTGTTATCATATTTTAGTTCCTTTCTACTACTGTTGCAATGGTTAGTTTTTTTATTTATGAAAAAGACTAGTCAAAGTAGGCTAGCTAGAAAATATAAGTTGTCGCTGATCAAATTATTACATAAAAAACATTGTTGTTTTCGCTGTTATGTGTAATATATCATTTTATTTGTAAAATGTCAACGTTATTGTTTTTCTATTTATATGATGAATTTGTTGAATTTACTCCAGAATATATTAGACTTCGTAAACAAATTTTAAATACAGAACAACGTAAGAAAGTTGATGCAAAAAATAAATAGCTCTTTTTAGAGTTATTTTTTAATACTTTATTATTGATTATAAGTTATTTATGTTATAAAATAGAAGATAGGGTGTGAATATGATTGATTTTAAAAATAAGAGTGTTATTAAATTAAAAGCTGTTAGTATTGATGATGGGCATAAATTTGTAGATGATTTACTTATAGATAACGAATATATAATCGCGGCATTTTCTTCAATGCGTGATAAATTAGTTTTTACAGATAAGAGAATTATATCTATTAATGTTCAAGGAATTACTGGTAGTAAGGTTGATTATACTTTTATTCCTTATAATAAAATTCAACTGTTTTCTATTGAAACTGCTGGTATGTTAGATTTAGATGCAGAGATTGATGTTGTAGTAAGTGCTATAGGTACTATTAGATTTGAATTATCTTCTTCTTCTGATATTAAAAAGATATGTAAAAAGATTTCCGAGAAAATATCAGATTAAAAAAGATAAATAAGTAAAACTCATTTATCACATGTTTTTGTATTTTTTATTATATTCATCATATAGTTCTTTAAATCTATTGAAATGGACAACTTCTCTTTGTCTTAAGTATAGTAGGGGGCCTATAACATCAGGATCATCAGTTAAATTTATTAAGTTTTCATAAATGGCACGAGCCTTTTGTTCAGCGGCCATGTTTTCAGAAATGTCTGCTAGTGGATCTCCGGTTGTGGCAAAATAAGCAACAGTAAATGGAATTCCATTAGCGTCTGTAGGGTATAGGGCTTTACCATGTTCAGCATAATGGGAAGATAATCCTGCTTTTTTTATTTCATCTAGGCTTGCGTCTTTCATAAGTTGATAAATCATTGTGGAAATCATTTCTACGTGTGCTAATTCTTCGGTTCCAATATCCGTTAATAGTGCTTTTCCTTTATTATCAGGCATTGTATATCTTTGATTTAAGTATCGCCAAGCAGCTGCAAGTTCTCCGTTTGCGCCTCCATATTGTGTTACTAAATATTTAGCCATATTTAAATCTTTTTTCTTAATATTAATTGGATATTGAGTCATTTTTTCATATTTCCACATTAATTATCACGCTCCCAAGGCCACGGATTTTGGTTCCAATTCCAATCATTTGTGTTCATTGGCATTGAATCATTAGTAATGGGTCCATATAATCTTTCATAATTATTTACTAATTCTTTTGATTTAGCTAAATAATCGTTATATTGTTTAATTAAAGAAGAATTTCTTGGGTTTAAGTCTAGGTAAAGAGCTAAATCATTCATAGCAAATTTATACATTTGTATTTGATTCATTAGACTTTCTCTTTCACTAGTGGCAACTATTGGTTTAGGTTTGTAGTTTCTATATGGTTCGTATAAGTTTTCATACATATTTCCTTTAGTAAATCCTTCATTGGGATTATATAATTTAGGGGTATTTTCCATATTTAAAAAGGTATTTTGAAAAGTATTATTATCAAAATTATTTGGATTATTATACATATTATTTGCTTGTTTACCAATCATATAGTTATAATAATCGTTGAAATTATTCATATTTTTTCCTCCTCAATATAAAGTATGTTATCGTCTAAAAAGTGTATAGGTTATTGTCTAATTAAAAAAATGTAAATAGTGTAAAAAATATTTTATTTAATTTATAAATATGCTATAATGAAATTGGGTAAAATAGTTATAAAGAGGTGATGATAAATGAATACTTATAAAATAACAGTTCATAGTGAAAGAGAAACAATAGAACTTGCCCAAAATATTGAATCAGAGAAATTTCCTAATATGGTTATATGTTTAGAAGGAGATTTGGGAAGTGGAAAAACAGTTTTTACGAAAGCTTTTGCACATGCGATGGGAATTGTCGATGTAACTTCTCCAACCTTTAATATTATAAAAGAATATGTTGGTGAGCTTCCTTTATATCATATGGATGTATATCGTATTGGTAATGATATAGATAGTTTAGGTTTACCAGAATATTATGATAAAGGTGGTGTTTGTATTATTGAATGGGCAGATATGATTAAAGATAGTTTGCCTGAAGAAAGATTGGAAATTGAATTTAAAATTATTGATGAAAATACTCGTGTTTTAATTTTAAAACCTATTGGAGAAAAATATGTAAGTGTTTGTGAAGATGTAATATGATAACTTTATATATAGATACTTCAATGGATGATCTTACTATTTGTTTATTAAAAGACGAAAAGATATTAAGTAAAAAAACAAGAAAATGCAAAAATGAACATTCTGTTTATACGGTTAGTTATATTAAAGATGTATTAGATGAGGTTAGTATGCAACCTAATGATGTTGATACGATTATGGTAGTTAATGGACCTGGTTCTTTTACTGGTCTTAGAATAGGTGTTAGTGTTGCTAAAACTTATGGATATTTGTTAAAGAAAAAAGTTATTTTGGTATCTAGTTTAAGACAAATGGCCATTAGTGTAAAAAATCAAATTGCAATTTCTTTAATTGATGCTAAAAATGGTAATTATTATATGGGAATATATGATATGTTTGATAATGATGTTAAATATGAGAAGTTTGCTAGTAAAGACGAAGTAATTTTGCAAATAGAAAAATATGAAGATGCTAAGTTAATTAGTAATAAGAAATTTAAAATAGATGATTATGAAGTAGAAAAAGTAGAATTAGATATTGAACAAATAGTAGATTATTATAAAAATGAAAATCCTACAAATATTCATGACATTAAGCCTAATTATTTGAAATTGCCACAAGTATTAGAGGCTAGAGAATGATTAGAGAAAGTAGTAGAAAAGATTTAAATCCATTTTTATCTGAAATAGAATTTATTATTGATAATAAAGTAGTTGGTTATTTAAAGTATTTACTTATTTATGATCGAATGGAAATAGATAGTGTTTATGTACTAGAAGAATATAGAAATCAAGGAATTGGAACAAAACTTATGGCCTATCTTGTTTCTTTAGCGATCGATAATCATGTTGTAAATATTACTTTAGAAGTTAGGATTAGTAATGATATTGCAAGAAATTTATATAAAGAGTTTGGATTTCGTGAAGTTGCATTAAGAAAATTTTATTATGGAGATGAAGATGGAATATTAATGGAGAAGCAGGTGATGTAATGGAAGATGTTATATGTTTAGCGATTGAAACTAGTTGTGATGAGACTAGTATGAGTTTAGTTAAAAATGGGGTTGAAGATTTAGCGACTGTTGTTTTTAGTCAAATAGATATTCATAAAGCATTTGGGGGAGTAGTTCCAGAAATAGCTAGTCGTAGTCATATTGAGAGTATTACTTATGTATTAGATGAATTATTTAGAAAAACTGCTGTTACATTAGATGATGTAGATATTATTGGTGTAACTTATGGACCAGGTTTAATTGGATCTTTATTAATTGGGGTACAGGTAGCAAAAACAATATCATTAATTACAAATAAACCGCTTATTCCTGTTCATCATATTGCTGGTCATATTTATGCAAATAATTTGGAGAATAGGTTGAAATTTCCTTTAATTGCTTTAGTTGTAAGTGGTGGTCATACTGATTTAATTTATATGAAAAAGGACTATTCATTTGAAAGAATAGGCTCTACTTTAGATGATGCAGTGGGAGAAGCTTATGATAAAGTGGCTAAAGTACTTGGTTTATCTTATCCAGGTGGACCTAAAATAGATGATTTATCTATTAAAGGTGAGGATACATATAATTTGCCATATCCTCTTGATGATGATAGTTATAATTTTAGTTTTAGTGGTTTAAAAAGTGCTGTTTTAAATACAGTAAATAAGGAAAAACAAAAACATCATGAGATAAGAGTAGCGGATATGTGTTGTTCTTTTCAAAATAGGGTAGTAGAAATTCTTACTAAAAAGACTATGAGAGCAATTAGTGAGTATAAAGTGAAGAATTTAATAGTTGCAGGTGGAGTGTCCGCTAATAATGGGCTTAGACATAAATTTTCTATTTTGTGTAAAGAAAATAAAATTAAACTATCTATTCCTAAAACTAAATATTGTACTGATAATGCTACTATGATAGGGGCTGCTGCTTATTATGCTTATAAAAATAATATTATTGCTGATTTGAGTTTAAATGCTAAAGCAGTAGATAATTTATATAATGATGAAATATTACAGCCAAAATAATAAATTTTGGCTGTAATGTAGTATATTTTTAATTTTTTTGAAAAAAATAATAAAAAAGTATTGCATAATTTAAATATTTATAATATAATTAAGTAGCACTGATGAAAAAGATGCCTAATTAGCTCAGTCGGTAGAGCACTCGGCTGTTAACCGATAGGTCGTAGGTTCGAGTCCTACATTAGGCGCCATTTAAGATATTTGCAAACTCTTATAAAATAAGGGTTTGTTTTTTTATATTTATTTTTATATTATTTATTTAAATTATCTCTTATTTTTGTTATAATAATAAATGAGAAAGAAAAGAGTGATGTAGTTTGAAGAAAATAATATTAGTTGATGGTAATAATTTACTTTTTAGAAGTTATTATGCTACTGCTTATACTGGTAATTTTATGAAAAATAGTGAGGGCTTTCCTACTAATGGAATATATGGATTAGTTAATATGTTAAATAAAATAATTAATGAAGAAAAACCAGAATATATTGCAGTTGCTTTTGATGTTGGAAAAACTTTTCGTCATGAAAAATATGCTGATTATAAAGCAGGTAGAAGTGAGACTCCAGATGAGTTGAAAATGCAATTTCCGGTTGCAAAAAAAATAATTGAGGCAATGGGGATAAAATATTTAGAATGTGATGGATATGAAGCTGATGACATTATTGGTACTTTAGCTAAAAAGGCATATGATGATAAAAATTTTATTGCTACAATTGTTAGTAGTGATAAAGATTTATTACAATTAATTAATGAAGAAGTTGATGTAAAATTATTGAAAACTAAAGACTATATTAGAATGAATAAACAAACTTTTTTTGATACTTATAGAATTGATCCAATTAGAATGATTGATTTAAAAGCTCTAATGGGTGATAGTTCTGATAATATTAAAGGGGTTAAGGGAATAGGTGAGAAAACGGCTTTAAAATTATTGCAAGAATATGGTTCACTTGATAATATTTATAATAATATTGATAATATAAAAGGTAGTGTAAAAAATAAGTTAATTGAAGGTAAAGATAGTGCTTATGAGAGTTTTGAACTTGCTACTATTTATACTAATGTGCCTTTAAATATTGATTTGGAATCTTTAAAGATAAATAATGAAAATACTTCTAATTTAATTGATATATATAATGATTTAGAATTTTATTCTTTTTTGAAAAATACTACTAATACTAATAATAATGAAATTGAATTTAGTTTAATAAATAATATTGATGATATTAAAATTAATAGTCCAGTTGCTGTTTATTTAGAGTTAGATAAGGCTAATTATCATAATGCTAATATTATTGGAATGGGGGTATATAATAATGAGGTTTCTTATTATATACCAGGAAGTATATTGTGTGAAAATCCTAGTTTTTTAACAACTATTTCTAAATATACTTATGATTATAAAAAGATGTATGTAAATTTTTTATATCATAATATTAAATTAGAAAAAGTAGATTTTGATTTAATGTTATCAGCTTATTTATTAAATTATAATGTTAAAGAAGAAATAGATCCACTTGCAATGCAGTTTAATATAAGTTTTAATAAAGATGAAATAGAGAAATCTTGTGTTTTAAAAGCTAAATTTATTTTTGATAAAAAAGAAGAGTTAGAAGAAAAATTAAAAAAAGAAGAAGTTTATGATTTTTATAAAGATATTGAGTTTCCTTTAAGTAGAGTTTTAGGTGATATGGAGTATGCTGGTATTAGGGTTGATAAAAGTGTACTTGATAATATGAAAGTAGAAATAGAAAATAAACTTGATATAATTAGTAAAAATATATATAACTTAGCGGGTTTAGAGTTTAATATTGCATCTCCTAAACAGTTATCAGAAGTTTTGTTTGAAAAGCTTAAATTACCAAATGGAAGAAAAAATAAAAGTGGTATTTATTCTACTGATGTTAATGTTTTAAATAAATTAAAATATGATTATCCGATAGTAGCTTTAATTTTAGAGCATAGGACTTTATCTAAATTAAAAGGTACTTATGTTGATGGAATGAAGGATTTAATTTCTTCTGATGGGAAAATTCATACTATTTATACACAGGTAATTACTAGAACTGGTCGTCTATCTTCAATTGAACCTAATTTGCAAAATATACCCGCTAAAAATGAGTATGGAAGATTAATTAGAAAAGCCTTTGTCGCGGAAGATGATTCTTTAATTATGTCATCTGATTATTCACAAATAGAGCTTCGTATGTTTGCTCATTTATCACAAGCTAAAGAGTTAATTGAGGCGTTTAATAATGATATGGATATACATACAAAGACTGCTATGGATATATTTAACGTGGAGCGTGATAAGGTTACTAAGAGTATGAGAAGACATGCTAAAGCAGTTAATTTTGGTATTTTATATGGTATTAGTAGTTATGGGTTATCTGAAGAGTTAGAAATACCACCAAAGGAGGCTAAAAGTTTTATTGATAAATATTTTTTAACTTATCCTAGTATTAAAGAATATATGAATTCTGTAATTGAAGATGCTCATAAAAATGGTTATGTTAAGACGATTATGAATCGAAAAAGAATTATTGATGAGATTAATAATAAGAATCAAATAATTAAAAAAATGGGCGAGAGAATGGCTTTAAATACACCCATTCAAGGAAGTAGTGCTGATATACTTAAAAAAGCTATGATTGAGATTGATAATAAGTTTAAGAGTTTAAATTTAAAGAGTAAAATGTTACTTCAGGTACATGATGAGTTAATATTTAATACTGTTAATGAAGAAAAAGAAATTGTGGCAAAAATAGTTTCTGATATTATGGAAAATACATATAAAATAAGTGTACCACTTAAAGTTGATATAGAATTTGGTAGTAATTGGTATGAAGCTAAGTAGGTGATGTATGGATAAGGTAGTAAAAGTTTTATTAAAAAGTGTTTTATTAAATATTATTTTAGTAATTACTAAGTTAATTTTTGGTTTTTTAGGAACTTCTAAGGCTTTAATTGCAAATGCTATTCATTCTTTATCTGATTTGATTACTGATGTAATATCTATTTTAGGATATCATTTATCAAAGAAAAATCCTACTAAAAAACATCCTTTTGGATATGGACAGTTAGAGTATTTAACTAATATATTTGTAGGAATTGTCATTATATTTTTAGGTATTGAGACTCTTAGTAATGCTTTTAGTAGTAAAATTACTATTCCATCTGATATAATATTATTTACAAGTATTATTTGTGCTGTTTTAAAATATTTATTTTCTAGTTATATGTTAAGGAAGGGAAAAGAATATAAAAATAGTATATTAATAGTCTCAGGTATTGAATCAAAAGCAGATAGTTTAACTAGTATGCTAGTGGTTATCTCTGTTTTGTTATCAAAATTAAGTGTATATAATAAATTATATAGTTATTCTGATAATATTTGTACTTTTATAATTGGTGTTTATATTATTTATGTAGCAGTTAAGATTTTGAAAGAGAATGTTTTAAATATAATTGGTACTACTACGGATAATATTGATTTATTAAATTATGTTACGACTGTTATTTTAGATGAAAAAGAAGTAGAAGAAATATCAGATTTATCTATTATTAAATATGGATCTTATTATGTTGCAACGATAGAGATTGTTCTTGATAAGAATATACGAGCTAGAAGTATAAGTAGACTTAAGAGTAAAATTAAAAAGAAATTGGTTAATAAAACTACTAATATTTCTTATTTAACTATTAGTATTAATTATAAAGGAAGTGATATTGATGCCAGAATTACCAGAAGTAGAGACAGTAAGAAGACAGCTTAAAGATAGGTTAGTTAATAAAATAATAAAGAAAGTAGATATTTATTATAATGATATTATTGCTTATCCTAAAGTAGATGAATTTAAAAATAAAATTATTAATGAGAAAATAAATGATATTAAAAGAAGGGGTAAATGGTTAATATTTGAACTTAATGAATATTATTTATTATCTCATTTAAGGATGGAAGGAAAATATTTTTTCAAAAATAAAGAGGAAGAAAAATCTAAACATGAGCACGTTATATTTACTTTGGATGATAATGTTGAATTAAGGTATCATGATACTAGAAAGTTTGGAAAGATGTATTTAATAGAAAAGGATAAAATAGATGTTATTGGTCCTTTAATAAAATTAGGCTTGGAACCATGGGATGAAAATTTAGATGTTTATTATCTTCTAAATAAGTATAAAAGTAGAAAGCTTCCTATAAAAACTGTTTTACTTGATCAAAGCATTATTGTGGGTATTGGTAATATATATGCTGATGAAATATTGTTTTTGTCTAAAATTAGTCCTTTTAAAAAAGCAAATGAGCTTAATATGGAAGAGGTAGAAAAGATAATAAATAATACTAAAATTATTTTAGAGAAGGCAATAAAATTAGGTGGTAGTACTATTCATTCTTATAGTTCAGTTGATGGATTAGATGGAAAATTTCAAAATGAATTATTAGTTCATAAAGATAATTCTTTATGTCCAATATGTAATAACAAAATAGAAAAAACATTTATTGGAGGAAGAGGAACTTATTATTGTCATAATTGTCAAAAGTAATAAGTTTACACAAAATGTAAAGAAAAATGTAGCCATATCTTATACATTTGATGTTTTTAATTAATATTAGATTGACTTAAACATGTGTTTATGTTAATCTCTAGTTAGAGGTGAGTTTGATGTTTGAAAAAAACAATTTAGAAAATCGTTTAAGAATATTGAAAAAGAAAAATCTTTTAGGAGAATTTATTTTAAAAACTTTTAATTATAGAATAGAAGATGGAAATAAAATAGACTTTTATGTACAAGAGATAGGAAATGATGCTATTTTATATATATTTGAGAAAAAAGATAAAAATGTAGTAAATACTTATGAGTTTATGGATGATTATAATGATGTTTATTTAGAAAAATCAGTTTATCGCAAAGCAATTATAAATACTGTTCATATTAAAAAATGTATAGAGTTATATGATGAAGGAAATATTGTTGATAATGTGATATTATTTTGTAAAGCATTAAACTCAAATAATCAGAAAGAGATATTATTAGAGTATTTAGATAAGAATATAGTCGATGTGTTAGTAGATGAATAAAATATTTACAATAAGTAAACTTTTCTGTTATAATTTAGATAGAAGGAGTGATAAAAAGTGGAGAATCAAAAAAATAATAAAGGGGTAATAGCATTACTTATTGTAATCATTGTTATACTATCAGTATTATGTATTTTATTTGCTACAGGAACCATTAGTTTTAATTCAAATGAAATAAATAATGACATAAATAATGACACAAATCAAAATAATAATACTAATAATCAAACAAATCAAAATGTTGATGAAAATAATGAACAAGAGGATACAAATAAAAACCTTTATGATGTAAATGATTTAAATGTGGATGCTTTGGATGAATATCAAGTATTTGATAATATATCAAATAATGCAAATGTATTTGAAACACTGCGTGTAGGTGATAAATATTTTGCTGATTTAGATATTACAGGAAAAGTAACGGTAAAAACTTATACTAATGAGGAAAGCATAACTGGGGACTTGAATGTTAATAATGTCATAGATATAATTGTATTTGAAGTTTCAGCACCTGAAACAGAACAACTACTATATTTGTTAACAGACAATGGGGATGTTTATTGGTATAAATTAGGTGATGTAGATAATAAAAAATTTATTGCTACAAAAGTAGATACTATATCAAATGTAGAAAAATTATTTATTTCTAGATTTACTAAAGAAAATGCTGGTGGTTCACATGCACTATTTGCAATAACAAAAAGTAATGACTGTGTAATGTTAAAGGGCGAATCTGTGTAGTACACTAATAATATTAAAATTAATAATTAATGTTATTAAAAGATTGAAAACATAGTTAATAATTAAAACTATATTTTTTTATTAAATAGGAAAGTTCTCCGTTCAAGAACAAACAAAAAAGTCCCATCAGATTTAATTCTAACAAAACTGAATAGAGAACTGTAACAAAATAATCTT
>CALVSA010000017.1:0-25000 GCA_944358825.1 uncultured Bacilli bacterium | reverse complement strand
ACTAGAGAATTCGCACTGTTATTAATAATCTATAATGTGATACGTTCTACTGCATTTGGAATGCACGCTAGTAATAGTACAAGCTGTTTAATTGCATCATTAACAATATTTATTGGCGGAGTATATGTATGTGAATTTTTAAACATCAATATATTAGTTAAATTTATTATTTGTATATTCTGTTTATTGTGTGTATATAAATACGCGCCCGCAGATACTCATAAAAGGCCGATTGTAAACCATAAAAAAAGAAAAAAATTTAAAATTATAACTTTAACTTCTGCAACTGTTTTATCAATATTAGTTATTGTACTTAATGAACATATTATTTCTAATTATTTATTATATGGTATGTTTGTTGCGGTACTTATGATATTACCCGCAGTTTACAAAATTTTTAAAATGCCTTATAACAATTACAAGAATTATAAGAGTGTTTTAGCGAATACGGAGGGATGAAATAAGTGAACTTTATAGCAAGTATTTTGGGTTCAATCGGTAATTTTGCTGCATCATTTGGTACTCAAGGATGTTGGTATTTATTTATGGATGAACCAGAAATGCCAAAACAATTAATTGAAAAATAAACGTTGGTTTTCCAACTTTTTTCATCCTATAAAAAATTACTATACTTACTAAAATCAAAATAGCGAAAGTATTTATTCTTCGCTATTTTTTATTATAATATTTTGTATATATAAGCTACTGGTAATTTCTTTTTCACATTCAAACCTGTTGTTATGTTTTAATATTTTTTTAACTAATAGTAATCCATATCCTCTACCTTTTCCTTTGGTTGAAAAATGCTCTTTCCCTATTTTATTTGTATTTATTTGCCCAGTATAAGAATTTGAAATTATGATAATTATCTTGTTATTTTCTTCGTATATTTCTAGTCCTAATAATTTCTTATCAGAATTTATACTAGCTTCAATTGCATTATCAATAAAAACTCCAAGTAATATTCCTAAATCCTTAAAATCTTTGGTAGTTAGTTCAGTTAAAAAAGAGTCTTTAACTGATGATGAGATATTTACACTTACATTTATATTTTTAGCTTTAGCTGATGCAACTTTAAAATATAACAATGCCTTTAATCCATTTGGTGGCAAATATTGAAATTTTACATACTCTTCTTGTGCAAAACTGGATTCATCTTCAATTACATTGTTGATATAATCAATTATTTTGTTTTCATTATCATTGTCAATTATTTTTGATTTTATTGTTATTAATTGATTTTTATATTCATGTTTTATTATTCTTTCTTTTTCTATTTCCTCTTCATATATTTGCATAAAATCCAATAATTTTTCGTATTCTGTTTTCAATTTTAAACTTTTATTTTCTTCAAATATGACTATTACTAATGCTAGAATAAAAGTAAACATTGCTATGACATAAAAAGTTATTCTAGATCCAATTCTAAAATTAGCAATAATATCATAAAAGAATACCAAAACACTTGTTAAAGTTAGTATTGAAAAAATAATAATTTTAACATTATATTTAAATTCAGCTTTCATTAATTTGTTTAATATTCTTTTTATAACAATTGTTAATAATATCATTAAAGTACAAATAACTATGTTAGATATCATACTTCCAGATAAAACATTGTAACAATAATCCCGTGGTATTTTAAAAAAAACTACTAGAATATATAAAAATAAAAAATCAGGTATAGTTAAAAACAACATATATAAAACCATTAGTATTATAGTCTTATTTAATTCAATTTTGAATGAATTGTTTATCATTATTATTGATGTTATTGAGGCTAAAATTGATCTATATATTCCATGCGTATATCTATATATTAAAATAATTGACATCAAGGAAACCATAAATGCAACAAATATTTTCTTTTTACTTTTTCTAACTTGTGGATTTAACACAATTTTAATAAAAATTAGCGGTGTAATTGTAACTATTATGCTGCTTAACAAGTATTCAAGTATAGTCATTTTGCTCACTCCCTGTTAGTATATACATATATTACAATTATACCACTATATTTATTTTTTTGAACTATCTGATTTGTTTTTTACCAAAAGTGATTGTATGTATAGTTTCTCTGATATTTCCTTTTCTGCTGAAAACCTTTTATTTGATTTTAATATTTTTTTTACCAATAGTAGTCCATATCCATGTCCTTTTCCTTTGGTTGAAAAATGTACTTTTCCTACTTTACTTTCATCTATTTTTCCTGTATATGAATTAGAAATAATAAATTCGATTCCATCTTCTTGATCGTATATTTCAATTCCTAGCAATTTTTCTTCTGATTTTTCACTAGCATCAATTGCATTATCTATATAAATTCCTAATATCATTCCTAATTCTCTAAAATCTTTTGTTGTTAAATCTTTTAATATAGATTCTTTAATTGTTGAAGCGATATTAATATTTACATTTATATTTTTATTTTTAGCTGATGAAACTTTAAAATATAATAATGCCTTTAATCCATTTGGTGGTAAATATTGAAATTTTATATATTCTTCTTGGACGAAGTTTGTTTCATCATGTATCATGTTATTTATATAATCTATTATATTGTTTTTATTGTCATTATCAATTATTTTAGACTTTATTGTTATTAGTTGATTTTTATACTCATGTTTCATTATTCTTTCATTTTCAATTTCTACCTCGTATATTTCCATAAAGTCAAGTAATTTATCATATTTTGACTGTAATTTTATATTTTTATTCTCTTCATATACAACAATAATTAACGCGCTTACAAATGTAAAAATTGCAATTAAATAAAAGATTATTTTTGTCCCTATTCTAAAGTTTTCTATAACATCAAAGAAGAATACTAATATACTTGCTAATGACAATATTGAAAATATTATAATTTTTGAATTTAAATCAACTTTAATATTTAACAACTTTCGTATAGGATTTTTTAATAGCCAAGTTATAATAATTAATAAAACACATACTATTATATTCGATAGTAAACTTCCTGATATTGTATTATAACAATATTCTTTAGGCACATCAAATACGTATATTAAACTAAATAATAATAAAAGATCTGGAATTATAATTACTATCATATAAATAACAATAGATAAAATAGCTTTATTTATTGTTATGACGTAGATTTTATAAATAGCTAAAAATGTTACTACTGAAATGGTTATAGACCTAAATATCCCATCAAGATATTTATATATTAAAACACTTGATATTAATGCAACCAGTATTGCTACTATTACTTTTGATTTATCATTTCTTAATTTGGGATTTAATAGTATTTTTACAAATATTAATGGTGTTGCAACTACAATAATACTGCTTAATATGTAACTTAAAAGTTCCACTATTAACTCCTATTTTATTTATGATCTAAAACATATTCTTCAAAACTTTTGCGCATTCTACTTGAAAGTAAGTTCGTATGTTTTCCATTTATAAATGTTATTATATTGTTACAACTATCAACTGTAAGTATATTATCAACATTAACTATACATGATTTATGAGATTGTTTAAAATTACCTTTTAGAGTTTTACTTAATTTTGCAACACTTCCACCTATTTCATATGTATTACCACTTACTGTATGAATTGTACACTTTTTGTTTGCTGGAACTTTGACAATATACAATATATCGTTAAGCGGGAGGCGGTGTATTACTGAATTAAATTTGTAAGTTAGTGTATTTTTGTTTTTGTTAAGAGCATTTATTGCTATTTTAATTGTCTCATCCAGTCGTCTGTGATATTCTTTTGCTTTGCAAACATAATCTAATATCATCAATCTTTCATCAAATGCTGTTTTACGATATTTTTCATGCGCTGTTAAAAATACTATCACACTATTCCAATCCTTTTTTCTTATTTTAGCTGCAAGACTTATTCCATTAACCATTGGAACTTCGATGTCTAATAAATATATTTTTTGGCAACTATCTGTATTAATGGTATTTTCTAATTGCTTATCATATTTTGAATATTTTTCAATTCTATAATCAAACTCATAATTCATCATACTTCTATTAATAATATTTGATGTCCTTTGAAATGTTTCAGCATGGTCATCATAAAGAATAAATTTTATCATTTTCCCACTCCTTATTCTATTTTTCTTTTTTCTTTCTATTTTACTTCCTATTTACTTACCAATTCTAATGCTTTATTTAATTGGTTATCGTTTTCCATAACGGGATTTTTGTAATATTCGTCACTCAATTCTACATAATCTGTTGGCTCAACTCCTTTTCCGTCTATCCAATTACCATATGGTGTCAACCATTTTTGGACCGTATATTTGACCATACTTCCATCTGGTAGAGTTGTAGTTTGTTGTACTGTTCCTTTTCCGTATGTATTAGTACCTACTACAAAGCCGTCATAACTTTCTTTAATTGCTGCTGCAAGTATTTCTGCGGCTGATGCACTATTAGAGTTTACCAATATGGCAACTGGATATTCTAATTTGGCTTTTGTGTTATCTTTTTTCTCACTAATTTTTTCATCTTTTTCTAGCTTATAGATAACTTTATTTTTCTCTAATATTTCACTGGCAATATCAGTTACAACGCTTAAATATCCACCCCCGTTGTCCCTTACGTCTATTACTAGACCATCTATATTTTCTTTATTTAATTTATCTAGAGCATTTGTAAATTGTTTTGTAGTGATTGATGAGAAGATGGAAATTGAAATGTATCCAATTTTCTTATCATTTTTCTCATAAATTTCACTATTTACTGTTGGCATTTCTACCATGCCTCTTTGTAATTTTATTTCTTTTTGTTCATTGTCTCTTTTTATAGTTAGAGTTATTGTTGCATTTTTATTATCTTTGATATAATTTGCTACGTCTGTTGAAGTTTTATTAGTATAATCTTCACCATCTATTTTAATGATGACATCTCCTTCTTTTAAACCTGCTTTATCAGATGGTGAGTCTTTAAATACTTCTACAACCACTAACTGTCCATCTGCAGTTTGTCCTACTGTTGCTCCAATTCCTTCATAACTTCCGTCAACTGTTTCTTTAAATGTTATTGTAGAATCGGTATCACTGTAGTTTGTATATATGTCTCCAACACTGCTTAACATTCCTTTAATGGCATCATCTACTAATAGTTCTTTGTCGATATCTTCATAATAATTGTCTACTAATGCATAGTATGTATCAACAAGTTTTGATAAATCTTTACTTAAGGCTATATAGTCTTTACCACTGTTGAATATTTTATATATTGAAAAGCACGCAAAGAAACCTAAAATTAGAGAAAATATCATGACAAACATCATTTCTTTAAATGAATAACTTGTCTTATCTTCTTCTTTAAATACTTTTATTTTCTTAACTTTATTAGTTATTTTATTGTCTTTGTTTTCTTTTTTCTTCATTATTTCATCCTTTCTTTATTCTTCTTCTATTTCTCGTATCAAATCATATTCTATAATGTCGTTGGATATTTCTATTAATTTATCAGCTTTCTCGCTTCTTGATTTTACATAATCTTCACTAATAGCATCGTTATTAATTACATAGCTTTCGTCTTTTTGACTATTATAATATATTTTTTCACTAACATACGAGCCATCTACAAAAACTACTGTATTTTCTTCAACATTAAATATGTCATGTCCAAGTTGATATTCACTGTAAATTCCAAACATGTTTCCTAAAGTAGGTAGAACATCTATCATTCCCATTGGTTTTTCTACTTCTTGTTCAAATTTTGTATCTTTAGTCCATATGATAAATGGTACTTTACGATTAAGTTCATAAATATATTCGTTAAATTCTGTATAATTTTCATCGTCCTCATTTAATATTGTATCATAAACACCATCATAATTATAATATAAATTGTAATAGCTCTCATCTATTCTCGCATCGTGATCTCCATAAATAACTACAACTGTATTTTCAAGTAGTCCTTGTTTGTCTAATTCATCAATAAACTCTCCAATAGCACTATCCGAGTAGTGAACTGAACGAAAATAATTGCCTAATACAGTATTATTTATATAATCTCTACGAATTGTTCGATTATTTATATCAACATACATGGAAGTGTCAAATTCTTCCATATTATCTAAATCACTAAATGGAGTATGATTACTTAACGTTATTAAATTTATATAAAATAATGAATCATTATTATCTTTAATGTCTTTGATTATATCAACAGATTGGTGGAAAAATGATTTATCAGATAATCCTAATCCGATTGTTTGATCGATATTGTAATATTGTTTATCATATAGTTTGTCGTATCCCATATTTTTATGCATGATTTCTCTGTTCCAAAATTCTCCATCATTAGCGTGCATGCTTGCTACATAATATCCTTGTTCTTTTAATAATTTTTGAAGTGTTACATATTCACGATCATAATAGTTTACAAAAACTGTTCCATTTGATGATGGTAATAAAGAAGTTGAAAAGGTAAATTCTGCATCACTACTTGTACCTACTCCTACTTGTGAATAAAAGTTAGAAAAATATATTCCTTCGTGGGCTAATTTATTTAGAGTTGGAGTTACTTCTTTTCCATTAAATTCTAAATCAATTGCTAGTGTTTGTAAACTTTCTGCGTGTATTACAATTAAGTTTTTACCTTTAAATATGTCTGTATACTCATTTTCTTTATCTTCATCTTCTTTGTATCCATATTTTTCATAATATTCTCTTGTATTTTTTAGGGCTGTATCGTGTCCTAATATATTGTTTAATTGTGGCTTTAAACTTTGTATTAAATCGTTAGTTTGATACAAGTAAATACCAAAATTTATTACTACTCCTTTTTTATTCCATTCTTTTCCTAATCTAGCAAAATCATTTATATTAGATGTTAAAATTACTATTAAACAGCATGTTAATGATACAATTAATAATTTTTTTAGTTTTGGTTTTTTACTTAGTGTATAATCTTTATATTTTCTTTTATTTTCCTGATATAATAAAATAAATAATCCAATAACTTGCCAAATAAATATAATATCTTTTATTTGAATAACATTTTCAACAACTGCATTTCCTACATCGACAACAAAAACTGAGGTTGCTAACATTGAAAAAGACGCGAATGATTTGTAATATGTATAATACATTGAATTAATAATACAAATGGCGGTTAAAAAAATAGTTAATATAATTATATATTTTTTACGATTCTTTTCTTTTAATAAAAATGTAATTGCACTTAAAAGAAGAACTATTCCAATATCCATTAATAATGGTTTGATATCAAAATAATTTTTAACGGTAACGATACGTAATAAAGTAGCATTAATTATTGATGATACTATAAAATAAAAAATAATTGGATATTTTTTAATTGTTTTAATTATATTTTCTTTCATTGTTTTTAATTTTGTCATATTAAACCTCAATAAAATTATACCACTTTAATGTTGTTTTATCAATTATTATTAATTTTAAAATAAAAAAAAGAAGAATTAATCTAAAAATTCTTCTTCTAATACTTCACTAGCTTCATCATCGAAAAACTCTTTTTCTAATGAGTATCCTATATCCATGTATTCTTTAGCACCTGTTCCTGCTGGGATAAGTTTACCCATAATTACGTTTTCTTTTAAGCCGTGTAGTTTATCTATTTTACCTTTTACTGATGCTTCAGTTAATATTCTTGTTGTCTCTTGGAATGAAGAGGCTGATAAGAATGAATCGGTCTCTAGTGATGCTTTGGTAATACCTAATAATATTGGCTGACCAATTGCAGGTTTTTTACCTTGTAATATGACATCTTTATTACCTTCTGTAAATTCTGAAATATCAACAGTAGTACTTGGTATAAAGTTTGTATCTCCTGCATCAACTATTCTGATTTGTGAAATCATTCTTCTAGCGATTAATTCAACGTGCTTATCGTTAATATCAACACCTTGAGAACGATAAACTTTTTGTACTTCTTTTAAGATATATTGTTGAACAGTATTTGGATCGGTAACCGCTAGTAGTTCTTTTGGACTTACGTTTCCTTCTGTTAATCTATCTCCTGCGTTAACTTTCATTCCTTTTTCAACACGTAATTTTGCACCATATAAAGTTATGTGTTCTCTAACTTCGTTATCATTTTTAATATATATTTTAAATTTACCTGCTGCATCTTCGATTTTTTGAATTGTTCCATCGATTTCTGCAATTGTTGCTTTACCTTTTGGCATACGTGCTTCAAATAATTCTTCAACACGTGGTAGACCTTGAGTAATATCGGTTCCGGCAACTCCACCTGTATGGAATGTACGCATGGTTAACTGTGTACCAGGTTCACCAATTGATTGAGCACCCATTGTTCCGACTGCTTCACCGATTTCAACAATATTTCCGGTTGCTAAATTGCGTCCATAGCATTTACGACAAACGCCATGATTAGTACGACAAGTTAGAGCAGTTCTAATTTCTACTTCTGTAATTCCTGCTTTAATTATTTTATCAGCTATTGCTTCTGTTATATATTCGTTTTTATCGATAATTACTTCTTTAGTTTCTGGATTAATTACTTTTTTATTAGTAAATCTTCCTAAAATACGATCATATAGTGGTTCGATAATTCCATCTTTATCATCAACAAAGGCACTTACTAATACACCTTGTGTTGTTCCACAATCTTCTTCTCTTATTATCATATCTTGAGCTACATCTACTAGACGTCTAGTCATGTAACCAGAATCTGCTGTTTTTAAGGCTGTATCGGCACTTCCTTTACGAGCACCATGAGTTGATAAGAAGAATTCTGATACGCTTAATCCATCTCTAAATGAAGATGTAATTGGTATTTCTACTGGTTCTCCATTTGGTTTTGACATTATACCACGCATACCTGCTAATTGGACGAAGTTAGAAATTGATCCACGGGCTTTAGAATTCATCATCATGAAGATTGGATTATCTTCATATTCTTTAGAATTAGCATATTCACTTAATTCTTTTTCGATGTCTTTTTTAGCTTTATTCCAAATTTCAATTACTAAGTCAAATCTTTCTTTGTTAGTAATTAGTCCACGTTGATATTGTTTATTTACTTTTTTAACTTCATCATTACTACGTTTAATAACATCTTCTTTTGTTTTTGATGTTACAACATCACTAGCCGCAATAGTGATACCTGCAAATGTTGAATATTTGAAACCTAAATCTTTTAGTTTGTCTAGGAAGATTGATGTTTCAGTAGTTTTATATCTTTTAAACATTTGCGCGATTAATTTTTCTAATGTTCCTTTTTTAAATGGAGCAGGTAGAGGTATTTCTCTTAATTTTTCAAGTAAGTTTTCTCCATAATCGATAAAATACTTACTTGGAGTTATACCTTCAATATTTTCAGTAGTTGGTTCATTTACATAAGGGAATGAATCAGGTAGTATTTCATTAAATATAATTTTTCCAACTGTAGTTACAAAATATTTGTTCTTATAACTATCTAAAAATACCTTATGACAAAATGAATTTACTGGAACGATAATTCTAGTGTGCAATGTTATTTCTCTTCTATTATAAGCCATTAGAGCTTCATTTGTATCTTTAAATACTCTTCCTTCTGAAGGTAAGCCAGCTTTTTCCATAGTTATATAATAGTTACCTAAAATCATATCTTGGCTTGGGGTTACGATTGGATCACCATTTTTAGGACTTAAGATGTTGTTAGCTCCTAGCATTAGGATACGAGCTTCTGCTTTTGCCTCTTCTGATAATGGTACGTGAACAGCCATCTGGTCTCCATCGAAATCGGCATTAAATGCAGTTGTAACTAATGGGTGTAATCTAATAGCTTTTCCTGATATTAGTTTTGGTTCAAATGCTTGAATACCAAGTCTATGTAGTGTAGGAGCACGGTTTAACATAACTGGATGTTCTTTAATTACTTCTTCAACTACATCCCATACTTTTGGATCTTGATTATCAATCATTTTTTTAGCGGATTTTATATTATTAGCAATTTCTTTACTAACTAGTCCATGTATTACATGTGGTTTAAATAATTCAAGGGCCATTTCTTTTGGTATACCACATTGATACATTTTTAAATCTGGTCCAACAACTATTACTGAACGTCCAGAATAGTCAACACGTTTACCAAGTAAGTTTTGACGGAAACGACCTTGTTTTCCTTTTAGCATACTTGATAGTGATTTTAGAGCTCTATTTCCTGGACCAGTAACACTACGACCACGACGTCCATTATCAAATAGGGCATCAACTGCTTCTTGTAACATACGTTTTTCGTTTTGAACAATTATTGATGGTGCTCCTAATTCGATTAATTTTTTTAGACGATTATTACGATTGATTACTCTTCTATATAAATCATTTAAATCAGAAGTAGCAAAGCGACCTCCATCTAATTGAATCATTGGACGAAGTTCTGGCGGAATTACTGGTAATGCTTCTAAAATCATCCATTCAGGTTTATTTCCTGATGTTGCAAAAGCATTTAATACATCTAATCTCTTTACTAAACGACTACGTTTTTGTCCAGTTGCTCCTTCTAGTTCTTTTTGAACTTCTGCTAATTCTTTTTCGACATCAACTTGCTCTAGTAATTCCTTAATAGCAGATGCACCCATTCCGACTTTGAAGCTATTTCCATATTTTTCATAATATACACGATATTCTTTGTCTGATAAAGTTTGTTTTTTTATAAGTGGCGTATTTCCTGGTTCTATTACAACGTAAGAGACAAAGTATATTACTTCTTCTAAGTCTCTTGGAGACATGTCAAGGCATAGTCCAATATATGATGGAACACCTTTTACATACCAGATGTGAGAAACGGGAGTTGCAAGTTCAATATGTCCCATTCTCTCACGTCTTACTTTTGAGCTTGTTACTTCAACACCGCATCTATCACAGACGATGTTTTTGTATCTTAATCTTTTATACTTTCCACATGAGCATTCATAATCTCTAGTTGGTCCAAATATTTTTTCACAGAATAATCCATCTCTTTCTGGTTTTAGAGTACGATAGTTAATTGTCTCTGGTTTTTGTACTTCGCCATATGACCATGAACGAATTTTTTCAGGAGAGGCAATACCTATTCTTAAAGCTTTAAAGTTATTGGCTTCTAACATTAATATTCACCTCCCATTTCTTCTTCGTCAAGTTCATCAAAGTCTTCTAGTTCTTCTTCTAAATCGTCGTATTCATCATCATAATCTTCTTCAGCTTCATCTTCTTTGAAGAGATTTTGATCTATTTTTTTCTCTAATTCTTCTACTAATGGTGTTTCTTCAATTATGTTTTCTTTTTCTAATTCTTTGAAATCTAACATTTCATCGTCGTTATTAATAACTGATATATCAAGTCCTAGGGCTTGGAATTCCTTTATTAATACTCTAAAGGCTTCTGGGATACTTGGACTTGGAAGTTGATTTCCTTTAACAATTGCTTCATATACTTTAACACGACCAATAACATCGTCTGATTTATAAGTTAGTATTTCTTGTAGTACATGAGCAGCACCATATGCCTCAAGTGCCCATACTTCCATTTCACCAAATCTTTGTCCACCAAATTGAGCTTTACCTCCTAGTGGTTGTTGTGTTACTAATGAGTATGGTCCAGTTGATCTTGCGTGTAGTTTATCATCAACCATGTGATGTAATTTAATCATATACATAACACCAACAGCAATACGATTATCAAATGGTTCTCCTGTTCTACCATCATATAGAATAGTTTTTCCATCTTCATCCATACCTGCTTCTTTTAGCATAGCTGCTATATCATCTTTTTTAGCACCATCTAATACTGGTGTTGCAACATGAACATTTAACTTTTTAGCAGCCATTCCTAAATGTAGTTCTAGAATTTGTCCAATATTCATACGTGATGGTACACCTTGTGGATTTAGCATAATATCTACTGGTGTTCCATCTGGTAGATATGGCATATCTTCTTGTGGTAAGATTAAGGAAATTACACCTTTGTTTCCATGACGGCCACTCATTTTATCTCCAACTTGGATTTTTCTTTTTTGAATTATATATACTCTTATTACTTTACTAACGCCACTTGGTAAATCATCACTATCGGCTTTAGTATATACTTTAACATCGTGAACTATTCCTTCTCCGCCATGTGGCACTACTAATGATGAGTTTCTAACTTCTCTTGTTTTCTCTCCAAAGATAGCATGTAATAGTTTTTCTTCACTTGTTAAATCTGCCATTCCTTTTGGTGTTACTTTACCAACTAGTATGTCGCCTTCTTTTACTTCTGTACCAATTCTAATAATTCCATTTTCATCAAGATTTTTTCTTGCTTCTTCTCCGATATTTGGTATATCTCTAGTGATTTCTTCTGGTCCTAATTTTGTATCACGACATTGAATTTCATAATCTTCAATATGTAATGATGTATAAACGTCATCTTTTACTAATCTTTCATTCATGATAACAGCATCTTCAAAGTTATATCCATTAAAGGTCATGAATGCAACTACAACGTTTTTACCTAATGCTAATTCTCCCATATCAGTACTTGGTCCATCAGCGATTACTTGGCCACGTTTTACTTTATCACCAGCTCTAACAATTGGACGATGATTTGCTGTTTCACCTTGGTTAGATCTTTCAAATGTATCTAGTGTGTATATATCTTGTCCTTTAGCATTTTTGACAACGATTTTTTTACCATCTACATATTCAACGATACCATCAGCTTTAGCAACAACTACGGCTCCACTATCTTTAGCTGCAATATATTCAACACCTGTTCCAATGTATGGTGCCTCAGTTGTAAGTAGTGGTAGAGCTTGACGTTGCATGTTTGCACCCATCAAAGCACGTGTTGCATCATCATGTTCCAAGAAAGGAATTAAACTTGTTGTAATTGATACTACTTGTTGTGGTGATACGTCTATATAATCAACTTGGTCTACAGGTATCATTACATTTTCACCGCGATAACGACCTGCAACTACACTATCAGTAATTTCTAAATCATCGTTTACATTAACTGTTGCTTGAGATATGTAAAAATCATTTTCTTCATCAGCAGTTAAATAATCAACTTGATCTGTTAATTTTCTATTTTCAACTTTACGATATGGAGTTTGAATAAATCCATATTCATCTACTTTGGCATAACTAGCTAGGGAAGTTATAAGTCCTATATTTTGTCCTTCTGGTGATTCGATTGGACAAATACGTCCATAGTGAGAAGCATTTACGTCTCTTACTTCCATACCAGCACGATCACGAGATAATCCACCTGGTCCTAATGCTGATAGTCTTCTCTTATGAGTAAGTTCTGCAATTGGATTTACTTGGTCCATAAATTGTGATAATTGGCTACTACCAAAGAATTCTTTGATAACTGCTGTTACTGGACGAATGTTTATTAGAGTTTTTGGTGTTACTGTTTCTATATCTTGAGTTGTCATTCTTTCTCTAATTACTCTTTCCATTCTACTTATTCCAACTTTAAATTGGTTTTGTAATAATTCTCCAACTTGTCTAATTCTTCTGTTTCCTAAATGATCTATCTCATCATCATGTCCAATTCCTTCAGTTAAATTTAGATAATAAGAAACGGAAGCATAAACATCGGAAATAGTTAGAGTTTTAGTATCTAATGTTTGATCGTTACCAATAATTGTAACAATTTTCTTTGGATCAATATTAGAATATACTTTAATTTTTTGAACAACGTTATTTGTATTTAACTCTTCATTAACTGTTACTTCACATCTGCCATATCCATCTTGTAAATATTTTTCTAATTCTAATAAAATATCTTTTGTTAATTTAGTTCCTTTAGCTATTTTAACTTCGCCATCTATTTTAATATCTTCTGCAAGTACACAGTCGATAAGGCGATCAACTACGTTTAGACGACGATTGAATTTATAACGTCCAACTTTAGCTAAATCGTAACGGAAGTTATCAAAAAATCTAGTTATTAATTGGTTTTTAGCACTATCTAATGTAATAGGTTCTCCAGGTCTTAATTTCTCATAAATTTCAATTAGTGCTTCATCAGTATTTTTAGTTGAATCTTTTTCAATAGTATTTTTTAGATATTGATTATCATCGAACATATCTAAAATCTCTTTATCAGAAGATAATCCAAAAGCACGCAGTAAGGTTGTTATTGGCACTTTTCTTGTACGGTCAATTCTAACGTAAATAACATCTTTGGCATCAGTTTCGTATTCTAACCATGTTCCACGTGATGGTATTACTTTTGCTGCAAAAACAGGTTTACCATTTTTATCAATTTCTTTTGAATAGTAAACACTAGGAGATCTTACTAATTGTGAGACAATTACACGCTCTGCTCCATTGATGATAAATGTTCCTCTTTCAGTCATAAGTGGCATATCACCAAGAAAGATTTCCTGCTCCTTTACTTCTCCTGTTTCATTATTAAATAATCTAGTTTGTACTTTAAGTGGTGAAGCGTATGTAATTTGTCTATCTTTACATTCTTTAATTGAATATCTTGGTGTGTCAAATACATAATCTCCAAACTCTAAAGATAAGCTACCAGAAAAGCTTTCAATTGGAAATAAATCTTCAAAAACCTCTTTTATTCCCTCAGTTGTGAACCATTTGTATGATTCAGTTTGAATTTCTAATAAATTGTCAAGTTCTAGTGAGTTTTTAATCATAGAAAAGTTTCTTCTTTTTCTATAATCTCCGCTTTGCTTTAGTTTATAAGCCATTAATTTTTCACCCCTATGCCTAATATTTTTTATAACGATTGCACGACAAAAAGAGACGTGTTACCAATTTATAATATTATCACTGTTCATGCAAAAAGTCAACACAGTTTATTAATAAATTTTAATTTTTTTAGAATATTTTTAATTTTAATTCTAATAATTATAATTTATCATATGTTTTCAAAATTAAATGTCAAAAAAAGGAACCAAATTGGTTCCAATTTATTTTTTGTTCATTAATTATTTTAATTCAACAGTTGCGCCAGCTTCTTCAAATTGAGCTTTAATTTTTTCAGCTTCTTCTTTGTCAATTCCTTCTTTTACGTTACCACCATTATCAGCGATTTCTTTAGCTTCTTTTAATCCTAAACCAGTTAAATCTCTAACAATTTTGATAACAGCAATTTTATTAGCACCAGCTGAAGTTAATACAACATTAACTTTTGAAGGTCCTTCTTCAACAGCTGCTTGAGGTGCAGCTGCTACTGCTACAGCTGATGGATCTACACCAAATTCCTCCTTCATAGCGTCTACTAATTCTTTAATTTCAAGAATTGACATTTCTTTTAATGAACTTATAAAATCTTCTCTTGTTAATTTTGCCATTTTATTTTCCTCTCTTTCTTAATTTTCTTCTTTTTCCTTTGCATATAAATCTAAGCAAATAGATAAATCTCTAACTGTTCCAAGCATTTGCCCTGCTAACATTGTAAGTAATGCATCACGTGATGGAATTGCAGCATAAGCATCTAGCTCTTCTTTTTTAGCAACTTTGCCTTCAACAATTCCAACTTTCAATTCTAAAGCATTATGTTTTTTAGCAAACTCGCTTAATACTCTAACCGGTGCTAATTCGTCATTTGAAAATGAAATTGCACTTGGTCCTTCCAAAAATTCATCTAAGTTGTATTCACTACCATCTAATGCTCTTTTGATTAATGTGTTTTTGTAAACTTTGTAATCAGAATCATTAGCTCTTAAGTTTCTTCTAAGTTCATTTACTTCTGATACAACTAATCCACGATAATCAAAAATAACAACTGATTTTGCATTTGCAAACTTTTCTTTTATTTCTGATACAACTTGTGATTTTTGTTCTAATATTTTTGCATTTGCCACGTTCTTGCCTCCTTTTCTACTACCAAAAAAAGTCTCCCATACCGAGAGACATAAAAAGATATTTTATTCCTCGGTAAGATTTTTAAACATAAGTCCTTACTTTCTTCGGTATAATTTCAATTCGTTTTTTATTATAACCTATTATTTACTATTTGTCAAAAGAATTTAGTGCAATTTTAATTCCTGGACCCATAGTAGATGAAATAGATATATTCTTAATATAAGTACCTTTTACAGTAGCAGGCTTTACTTTAATAATTGCTTGTACAAAAGCCTCTAAATTTTCCATTAAATCTTCATCAGTAAAACTTGCTTTACCAATAATACCATGAACATTTCCAAAACTATCAGTACGATAATTTACTTTACCTTTTTTAGTTTCTTCAATTGCTTTGGCAACATCAGTAGTTACTGTACCAGTTTTTGGATTTGGCATTAGACCTTTTGGTCCTAGTAATTTACCAATTTTACCCAACATTGGCATCATTTCTGGAGTAGCAATAATTACATCATAATCAAACCAATTTTCTTTTTCGATTTTTGTAATTAAATCTGCGTCTCCAACATAATCAGCTTGTGCTTCTTTAGCAGCTTTTGCTTGTTCTCCTTTGGCAAGTACTAATATTTTTTTAGTTTTACCACTACCTTTAGGAAGAACAACTGCTCCTCTTAATTGTTGATCAGCTTTTTTAACATCCAAGTTTAAATTTAGGGCAACATCGATAGTTGCATCAAATTTTGCATTTGATGTTTCTTTAGCTAATTTAATGGCTTCAGTAGCTGTATATAACTTATTTTTTTCTACTTTTTTTAAGTTATCAGAATGTCTTTTACTACTTTTCATTATTTTTCCTCCTTATGTGGTCTTTGCGGACTAATCCTTCCACATAGGTATAACCTATATGTATTATTCTTCAACTTTAATACCCATATTTACTGCAGTACCTTCAATAATCTTGATTGCAGCATCAATATCGTTGGCATTTAAGTCTGGTAATTTAATTTCAGCAATTTCTCTTATCTTATCACGAGAGATAGTGGCAACTGTTTCTCCCTTACTAGATCCAGATTTGATTCCAGCAGCTTTCTTTAATAAAAAGGCAGCAGGTGGAGTTTTTAATACCATATCAAAACTTCTATCATCATATATACTTATTTCGACTGGTAATACATCACCCATTTTATCTCTTGTCATATCGTTAAATTTTGTACAAAACTCTTGTAAATTAATTCCGGCAGGGCCTAATACTGTTCCAACTGGTGGAGCAGGTGTTGCTTTACCGGCAGGTATTTGTAACTTAATTTTCTTTGTTATTTCTTTTGCCACGAAAAACACCTCCTATATTTTTGTTTTCGCGAGTGGTTCTAATAGCTGTCCGCGCCTCCCACTTATATTTTAAGACTATAGTTCGTCTCGCGCCTCTAATGATATCATATATTAATTAAAATTTCAATAGTTTTTTGCTTTTATCCTATTTTTTTGTGGTTTATCTTCTAAAAGCACACTGTAAAGTTCGTAGATATGTTTTTTATCTTCTTTAGAACATGCAACATTTTTATTTTTCATTATTTTACTTATTCTTTTTAAAAGTATTTTATAGGTAAACACTGCTAATCTTTTTAATTCATTATCTTTTTTGGTTGCTAATATTTCATTCATATTAGTTAATAATTTTAAAACAGCTTCAATATCAAGTAAGTTTAATACTTCATTTTGATTTTCTCTTGTATCTTTTTTTAAATCATTAATAAGTGGTAAAACTACTTCATCATTTAATTCTACTATCATATAATCACATTATTTCTACTTGTGATAATTCTACTTCTACAGTTGTTTCTTGTCCAAATAAATCTATTAACACATTTAATTTTTGTTGTTTTAAATCAACATTAGCAATTTTACCAACCATATCTTTAAATGGTCCATCAACTATTTTAACTTTGTTTCCTTCTTTTATATCTTTACTTATATCCATTCTACTCATTCCCATAGATCCTAATACACGATCTACTTCTTGAGGTAATAATGGAATAGGTTTAGCACCTTTTCCAGATGAACCGATAAATCCTGTTACTCCTTGAGTATTTCTGACAATAAACCATGCTTCATCTGACATAATCATTTCTACTAATACATAACCTGGAAACATTTTTTTAACTTTTTCTTTCTTCACTCCATCTTTATATTCTACTTCTGTTTGTTCTGGTACAATAACACGAAATATGTTTTGTCCTAAATCCATTGAATTAATACGATTTTCTAGCTTTTCTTTTACTTTATATTCATGTCCACTTACTGTACTTACTACATACCATTCTTTTTTCATACTTACATACTCCTCAAATAAGATACTGCTAAATCAATTATAGTAAAGAAAGCTCCAAAGAAAATCATAAAGGCTAGAGTAGATACAGTATATTTGGCTAAATCACGTGGTTTAGTCCATCTAATACGTCCTATTTCTTTTTTTACTCCTAAGAAGTAATTACCGATTTTACTAAATAGTTTTTTCATTATTACACATCCTTTTTTCCAAAATAAAAACACATCTGTGTCAACATAAAAATACCATATTTTAAATAATTAGTCAATATTTTTTCTAATAATTACTAAAAAAGATAGTAAATTCCTAGTATTATTAATACTATACCTCCAAAGGTAGTCGAATATTTACCCACTTTCTCATTTAATTTGTATCCTAATGTCAAGCCTAAATATGTAAATAAACTACTTATAAGTGCAAAGGTTAAGGCTACTTGTAAATAATTGTTATTAATTATATTAAGTCCAATTCCTGTAGTTAGACTATCGATACTAACAGATAAACCAAAAATAAGAAAACCTACGATATTTAACATTATTTTATCTTTTGTTTCTTTTAGGCTAGAAATAATCATTTCAATTCCAATTAAAAAGAAGATAATGGACACTAAGATATTTAGATTAAATAAAAATATATCTGTTATTAGACTTCCTATTTTAAGGCCAATTAATGGCATGAAAAAGTGATATAATCCTACGATTAAAGATAGAGTTATTTTATCTTTTTTACTTATATTTTGCATACCATATATAAGTGCAAGTGAAAAAGCATCCATTGATAAACTAATACCCACTATTATTGTGGTAAAAAAAACATCCATAATATTCACCTAATAAATAATATTATGGATATTTATTTTTATACTAAAATATTTTTTCAATTAATTCTACTACTTTTAATTTATATTCAACATCATCATCTACATTTTTATCAAGTAGACATATAGTTGGAAATAATACACACCACCAATTATCTCCTTTTGCTTTTCCTATTTCTACTACTAATGATTCGTAATATCCTTCTTTATAAGTAATATTTTTATATGTTTTTTCTGGAAAATAATTTAATCCATAATTGATTTTAAAATTCATATCATAGTTATTTTTGATAAATATGTTTTTAATATCGGTTTCTATATTAGGAAGTTGTTTATTAATTGTTTCTCGTGCTTCTTCTATACTATTAACATTACTAAACATAGTATATACGTTGTCTTCTAAATATGTTTTTACTTTTTGTTTCATATTTTGATCAAAAGTACTATTACTATTTGGTATTACTCTTAGTCTAATGGCTGTATCTGGTATTACTAATTCTTCTGCTTTTACAACGTTTGATATTGTATATATACTTATTATTGCTAAGATTATTAATATTATTTTTCTCAAAAAATATCACCCTTTCATTTACATATTGAGTGATATTTTTAATTTTTATACATTTAATTATTGCTTATAAATATATAACGATCTTTATCATTATAATCTTTATACGTTTCAACTTTTATATCTTTTAAATATTTATGGGCTAATTTTGTTATTTCTTCTTTTTGATTATAGTTGATTTCAAACGCTATTAAAAATTTTTCATTGATACTATAAATACAGTTTTTAAGTATTTCTTCATAGAAATATAATCCATTATTTGGGGCAAATAAAGCTAGATGAGGTTCGTTGTTTTTAACAATATCCATAATATCATCTTCTTCTGTTAGATATGGAGGATTACTAATGATAACATCAAATTTTTTGGATACATTTCTTAAAATATTACTTTTATAAAATGTTATTTTCACATCATTTTTAATGGCATTTTGGCGCGCTAATTTTAGGGCTTCATCTGATATATCAACTGCATCTACTTCTGAATTTATTTCTTTTTTTAAGGTGATGGCAATGCATCCAGAACCTGTTCCTATATCAAGAATTTTAATAGGCTTATTAAAATTTTGTATTTTTTCTAGTGTTAATTCCACTAATCTTTCGGTTTCAAATCGAGGAATTAAAACATGTTCATTAACATCGATTATGTGGCCATAGAAATCAACATTTCCAATTACATATTGAATTGGTCTTCCTTTGATAATTTCTTCTAGTTTTTCATTAAATTCAGTAATACTTCCTTTTTCTTCTTTTATTACATCGTATAAATAATTTGCAAGTGATGGATCAAGTTTTTTTTCTTGTAGTTTTAATCTTGCATCTTCTAATGTTCTATTCACTTTCTAATTTCCTTTTTTGATCTTCGTTTATTAAGGCTTCAATTACTACTTTTAAGTCTCCTGCCATTATACGATCTAAGTTCATGGAAGTAAAACCTATCCTGTGATCTGTTAATCTATTTTGTGGGTAATTATATGTTCTTATTTTTTCACTACGATCGCCAGAGCCAATTTTACTTTTACGATCAGCTGCCATTGCTTCTTCTTGTTCTCTTAGTTTTAAGTCATATAATCTTGTTTTTAATATTTTAAAAGCCATTTCTTTATTTTTAATTTGGCTTCGCTCTGTTTGCGAATAAACAATAATTCCTGTTGGCAAGTGGGTAAGACGAACGGCACTATCAGTTGTGTTTACACCTTGTCCTCCACAGCCACTACTTCTTGTTATGTCAATTCTTACTTCTGATTCATCTAATTCATAGTCAAATTCTTCTGCTTCTGGCATTACTAATACGGTTGCAGTTGATGTGTGGACTCTACCTTGGCTCTCGGTTGCGGGTACTCTTTGAACACGATGAGCTCCACTTTCATATTTTAATTTTGAATATGCTCCTTCTCCTTTAACCATAAATTCTATTTGAGAAAATCCACCGGCAGTTCCTGGAGTACTATTTAATAATTCGATTTTAAATCCTTCATTAGCAGCATATCTATTATACATATCAAATAAATCGCCCGCGAATATGTTAGCCTCATCACCACCAGCAGCGCCTCTTATTTCAACAATTACGTTTTTCTCATCGTTTGGATCATGTGGTAATAATAATATTTGTAAATCACTTTCTAATTTGTTTTTTTCTGCTTCTAAATTATTCAATTCTTCTTTAGCGAACTCTGCCATTTCTTTATCCTTTAGCATTTCATGAGCAGCATTCATATCATCTTCTATTTTTTTATATTTGTCATAAGCTTCCACTAATGGTTCTAATCTTGTTTGTTCTTTGGATAATTCTGTCATTTTTTTTATATCATTAACTATTTCTGGTTTAGATAGTTCTTCTTTTATTATATTATAACGTTTTAATGTAGCTTCTAATCTTTCTATCATGGTTTTTCCTCCTAACGTTTTTCTATGCTTATTATACTAAAGCATAGGTTTTTAGTCAAGTTACTTAGGTTATTTTTAAGTAAGTATATTGTCTTAAAGACAAACATGTGTTATTATTTAATTGGTGGTTTTATGAGTGATAGAATCGTTTTACATATTGATGTTAATAATGCTTTTTTATCATGGACTGCGGTTGATATGTTAAAAAAGGGTAGTAAGGTTGATATTAGAAATCGATATGCTGTTATTGGAGGAGATGAATCTAAAAGACGAGGTATTGTACTTGCTAAGAGTAATTTATGCAAAAGTAGGGGTGTTTATACTAGTCAAACTCTATATAGTGCTAGGAAGCTATGTCCTTATTTAGATATTTATGCTCCTGATTATAAACTATATAAAAGATATTCTAATTATTTGTATAATTATTTATTAAAATACACTGATGTTATTGAGAGATATTCTATTGATGAGTGTTTTTTAGAATATAGTTCTATTAGACGTTTATATGGTGATCCGATTAAATTCGCTTATAAAATTAAAAATGATATTTATTCTTTATATGGTTTTACTGTCAATGTTGGAATTGGAAATAATAAATTATGTGCTAAAATGGCTTCTGATTTTACAAAGCCTAATAAGGTTCATACTCTATTTATGCATGAGATTAGTAGTAAGATGTGGCCACTTGATGTTTCTGAATTATTTATGATTGGTAAGAAGAGTAGTGAAAAGTTAAAAAAATTAAATATTAATACTATTTATGATCTTGCACATACTGATAAAGATTTTTTAATTAAAAACTTTAAGAAGATGGGAATTATGATGTGGGAGTATGCAAATGGGATTGATGAGTCTATGGTAGAATATATTAGAGATAATCCTAAGAGTATTTCTTCTTCTACGGTTCTACCTTATGATTATAAAAATTTAGATCAAATTTATGCTGTTTTTAAATCTCTAGTGGATGATGTAGTTAGACGTCTTAAAAATTCTCATATGTTTGCTAATACAGTTGGTGTTGGTATTAAATATAAAGATTTATCTAAAATTAGTAAACAAAAGAAGTTAGATAATAGTACTGATGATATTGATTATATATATAAGATGGTTGTTTCTTTATTTAATGAATTATATGATAAGGAGACTGGTGTTAGAGCTTTATCTGTTTCTTTAAATGATTTAGATTTAGTTAAGAAAAGGCAATTATCTATATTTGATAAAGATTTTGATATTAAAACTAGTAATAATGATAATAAGATTAATGAGATTATTGATAGTTTGGAGAAAAAATATGGAAAAAATTTATTAGATTTTGGTACAAATAAATTTTCAAAATAAATATTTACTGTTATAATATTATGTTGGAGGCTAGATTATGAATGAAGCGATTATTAAGAATATATCAAATGATTTAAATATTGGAATAAATCAGACTAAAAGTGTTTTAAAACTACTTGAAGATGGAAATACTATTCCTTTTATTGCACGCTATCGAAAGGAAGCTACTGGTTCTTTAGATGAAGAGGTTATTAGAAAGATTAATGAGGTTTATTTATATCAAGTTAATCTACTTAAAAGAAAAGAGGATGTTATTAGGTTAATTGATGAAAAAGGTCTTTTAACCGATGAACTTAAAGATTCAATTATGAAATGTAATAAATTAGTTGAGATTGAAGATTTATATCGTCCATTTAAAGAAAAGAAAAAAACAAAAGCAACGGAAGCTATTAAGGCTGGTTTAGAACCTCTTGCTAAAATGATTATGGCACAAAATAGTAATTTTGATGTAGAGTTAAAAGCTAAAGAGTTTATTAATGATACAATTAATAGTGTTGATGAGGCAATTATGGGTGCTAAATATATTATTGCTGAGTGGATTAGCGATAATGCTTCTTATCGTAAGTGGATTAGAAATAATATGGAAAATCATGGGATAATTACGACTAAACTTAAGAAAAAAGCGGTTGATGAGAATAAGGTATATGAGATGTATTACGATTATAGTGAGCGTGTTAAATATATTAAACCTCATAGAGTTTTAGCTGTTAATCGTGGAGAAAAAGAAAATGTTTTAAATGTTAATATTACTGTTGATGAGGAATATATTATAAATTTTTTAAAGTCAAAAATTATTAAAGATAGTAATTTGGATGTTAGTAAAATTATTGAGGACGCTATTAATGATAGTTATAAGAGGCTCATTTTTCCTAGTATTGAAAGAGAAGTTAGAGCACTTTTAAAAGAGATAGCAGAAGAACAGGCTATTGATTTATTTGGTAAAAATTTAGAAAAGTTATTATTAACTCCCCCAATGAAGGAGAAAAATATTTTAGGTCTTGATCCGGCTTATCGTACTGGTTGTAAGTTAGCTGTTATTAGTAAGACTTCAAAAGTCTTAGATATTTGTGTTATTTATCCGCATGAGCCTAAAAATAAATGGGAAGAGGCTAAAGAGAAGATTAAAGAATTGATTGATAAGTATGATATTGATATTATCGCAATTGGTAATGGGACTGCTTCTCGCGAGAGTGAGGCTTTAGTGGCTGAAACTATTAAGGAGTATAAAAATAAAAAAGTTGAATATATTATAGTGAGTGAGGCTGGGGCTAGTGTTTATTCGGCTTCTAAATTAGCGATTTCGGAATTTCCTGATTTGCATGTTGAAGAAAGAAGTGCTATTAGTATTGCAAGAAGGTTACAAGATCCATTAAGTGAGCTTGTTAAGATTGATTCTAAAAGTATTGGTATTGGTCAATATCAACATGATGTTAATGAGAAAAAACTTGATGATAAGCTTGATTTTGTGGTTAGTTATGCTGTTAATAATGTTGGTGTTAATGTGAATACTGCTAGTCCTTCTATTTTAAAATATATTTCTGGTCTTACTAAATCAGCAATAGATAAAATTATTAAATATCGCGAGAGTAATGGAAAGTTCAACTCACGAGAAGAATTTAAGAAAAATAAAATTTTGAGTGAAAAGGCTTATGAACAGGCAATTGGTTTTATGAGGATAATTGATGGAGAAAATCCTCTTGATACGACACCAATTCATCCAGAAAGTTATAATGTTACTTTAAAGATTTTAAATGATTTAGGATGTAATGTTAATGAGATTGGTTCTGATAAGCTTAACTCTTTACTTGATAATGTAAATATTGATGAATATTCTAAAAAGTATGATATTGATATTTATACTTTAAATGATATTATTAAATGTTTAAAGCAACCACGTCGTGATTTTCGTGATAATCAACCAAAACCGCTTTTAAAAAGTGATATTTTAAAATTAGAGAACTTAAAGGTTGGAATGAAACTTGAAGGTACGGTTAGAAATGTAGTAGATTTCGGTGTATTTATTGATATTGGGCTTAAGAATGATGGACTAGTTCATATTTCAAAACTTACTAATAAATATATTAAACATCCTTTGGAAGTTGTTAATGTTGGAGATATTGTTACATGCTATGTTGATGATGTTTCTTTAGAAAAGGGGAAAGTTAGTTTGACGATGTTAAAACCAAATTGCTAATTTTTTCGCAAATTTTTAGACTAAAGTCCGTTTTTTTACGGATTTTTTTCTTTTTCAGATTAAAAGCCTTATTTTGATATA
>CALVSA010000016.1 GCA_944358825.1 uncultured Bacilli bacterium | reverse complement strand
TTATATCAAAATAAGGCTTTTAATCTGAAAAAGAAAAAAATCCGTAAAAAAACGGACTTTAGTCTAAAAATTTGCGTATTTTTTATAAATTAACGATACTTAAACTCTTTTTCCATTTCTCTTTTTATATCTCTTTCTTTAATTGCTTCTTTTTTATCGTAATTTTTCTTTCCTTTTGCTAATCCTATTAATACTTTTAAATTTCCATTTTTAAAATATAATTTCAAAGGAATTAATGTATATCCTTCTAAATCCAATTTATTTTTTAACTTTTTTATCTCGCTTTTATGTGCAAGTAACTTTCTAGTTCTATTTTCCTCATGATTAAATCTATTTCCTTGTTCATATTCAGCAATATGAGCATTTAACAAATATAACTCATCATTTTTAACTATCGCATAACTATCTTTAATATTAGCCTTCCCACTACGAACTGATTTAATCTCTGTTCCTTGTAGAACAATTCCTACTTCTAAAGTTGATTCAATATTGTAATCAAAACGTGCTTTTCTATTTAATATTTCCATTTAATTCACTCCCATTACTGTTAAACTATCATCTTTTGCTTTCACAACTTTTACATATCTATCATAAATTTCTTTATAATTAGATAAATAATCACTATTCATCTGACTAAAAGGAATCACCTTAAAATTGGTAAAATTATCATAATATGTATATAATAACTCATTATTTACATTTTTTAATTCTATATCTGCTTCACCATCTTTTATAGTTTTAGTAACATCAACAGAACTCATAAGTCCAACTAATTTAGCATAATCATAATCATTTGCTTGCGCAGAAATAAAATTACCAAGTGAATAAATAACTAAAGTATCTCCAATAAACTCAATCGGTTGTACTACATGAGGATGAGTTCCTATTACAATATCAACACCTAAGTCCGCTAAAAATTTGGCACAATCTTTTTGATAAGCATTTGGCTCGTGTTCATATTCATATCCCCAATGCATAGCAACGATTAATAAATCTACTTTATCGCGAACTTTTTCTACATCTTCTTTTACTTGTTTTTTATAATTTATATAATCCGTATCCGTATTTGGATCTCCTCTTTCCATCGGAAAATAATTAACTAAATAATCTTTTCCATCTGGTATTTGTATTCCATTCATCCCATATGTATAAGATAACATCGTATAAGTTATATTATTCTTCTCAAATATTTTTTCCTCATCTCTTTGTTCTTGTGAACAATAACTACCCGCTGATAAAACTTTTTCTTGACGATTCCAATAATCACAAGAATTTTGAATAGCCACCTCACCACGATCAAGAGTATGATTAGTAGCAAGAGATACTAAATTAAATCCCGCATCAATCATTGCATCTGCTACTTCTTCTGGAGAATTAAAAGCAGGATATGAAGATAAGCCTATTTCTGATCCTCCAATTATTGTCTCTTGATTATAATAAGCTAAATCATAATCGTTTTTAGCAATATAATCTTTAATTAAAGATATCATGGGCTTAAAATCATATCCCTGATAATTTGCATTCTTATAAGCTTCCTCATAAATACTAGAATGTATTAAATTATCCCCAACCATTACTAAAGATAAATTATATTTATCTACTTTCTCTACTTCTTCAGCAATTATTTCTCCTTGTGGTAAGCGTTTATTATCATTTATTTTAAAAATAATAAAATAAATTAACAAAGCCAAAATAATAATAGCTGCTAAAAAGATTATTACAAATTCAACTTTTATCTTTTTATTCTTCTTTTCTTTTGGCATCTTTCATCCTCCAACTTAAAATCAATCGTTCTATCTTCTTTAGAAGCCCTTAAAACTTCTATTTTAATTTTATCACCTAAACTATACTTTATTTTAGTGTTTTGACCAACTAAACACTGCTCTTTTTCATGATAAATAAAGCTCTCACTACCTAAATCAATAGTTTTAATTAATCCTTCTACTCCATTTTGTAAAATAGTTACAAACACTCCAAAAGATTTTACACCAGATATTATACCATCATAAACCTCTCCAATATGATCTTGCATATATTCAGCCATTTTCATATCCTCAACATCATATTCACATTCATCTGCATCACGCTCTTTTATTGAACAATGTTCAGATATTACAGGAAGTTCACGAGCCCAATTTGCAATTATTTCTTCATCATAATTATCTAAATACGTATCAAGTAAACGATGAAGTGTTAAATCCGGATACCTTCTAATTGGCGATGTAAAATGACTATAACACTTACTTCCTAAACCAAAATGTCCAATATTCTTATCTGAATACACTGCCTTTGCCATCGAACGAACTAACATATCTTTAAAGACCATTGAAGCCTCATTTTCATTTAATTGTTCTAATATGTTTTGATAATCTTTAACAGTAATCTTTCCGTGTCTTTTGCCTGTGACTACCATTCCTTTTGCTCTTAAGAAATCAAAAAACATATCAACTTTTTTCTCCGCTGGTTCATCGTGAACACGATAAATACCTGGTAAATTTTTATAAAAAACATATTCAGCAACTGCTTCATTGGCCGCGATCATAAAGTTTTCAATTATCTTCTCACCTGTTCTTTGTTCACGAAGTTTAATATCAATTGGATGATTATTCTCATCTACTATAATTTTAACTTCTCTCGTATCAAAATCAATATAACCACGATTAATCATTTTCTTTCTTAAAACATCAGATAATTCTCTAGCTAATTTTAAATTATCAACGAAGTTCTCATAACCACTTACTATCTCGTTATTTTCTAATATTTTATTAACAGCCTCATAAGTCATTTGTTTTTTACTTCTAATAACACTTTTAAATATTTTCTTATTAATAATTTTTCCTTGATTATCAATAATCATCACACAAGAAAACGCTAATCGATCGACTTCTGGATTTAAACTACAAATACCATTAGATAATTTTTGTGGTAACATTGGTAATACTCTATCAGTTAAATAAACACTAGTAGCTCTATTATAAGCTTCCATATCAATTACAGAACCTTTTTTTACATAATAACTAACATTTGCAATATGTACCCCTAATTCATAAGTACCATCACTGTTTTTCTTAACTGAAATAGCATCATCAATATCTTTAGTATCAGCGCCATCTATTGTAAAAATAATCTCATTTCTCAAATCAATTCTATCTTTCATCTCACTATCATTAACCTCTATAGGTATATCTTTCAAGCTATCAATAACATTATCAGGAAAATCAGGACGAAAATCATGTTCATATATAATTGATAACATATCAATATTAGGATCATTTTTATGACCAATAATATCCGTTATAATTGCCTTATTTATCCCATCACGTCTAACTACTACTTTATGTCCATCAACCACTCCCATTTCTTTGACATTTTTAACTTCTAAAATAGGAATATTTTTCTTATCAGGATGAAGATAACATTTATTCTTAACAATAGTAATTTCTCCAATAATTGAAGCTTCACTTCTTTTAATAACTCTAACTATTCTTCCTTCATTTCTAACTTTATCAGTTAATTCTACCGCTACTATATCATCATTATAAGCATTATTAATATCTTCTTTTTTAATATAAATATCTTTATCTAAACCAGACTCAATAATAAAACCAAAACCTTTTTCTTTAAGTTGCAATTTTCCTTTTATTAAATGACTGTTTTCAAATAATAAATATTTATCCTTATTACTGTGATATAAAACAGCATCTTTACACATTTTATTTAAAGTATCTAGTAATTCTTGATACTCCAAAGTGGTATTTAATCCTAATAAATCATTAATTTGAATACTACTTAATACAGCAGTATTTTTATTAGAAAGTAATTCAATAATTTTTTGTTCCATACATTCCTCCAAATAGAAAAATAAGCAAAAAAGCTTATTTCAAAGATATAAATAAACAAAGTACAAAGAATGCCATTCCAAGTAACATTGTAATTCTACTAATAAATAATTCAAAGCCACGCTCTTTACGATTAGCAAATAAATCTGAACTACCCCCATTAATTATTTGAGATGCAGATTCGGCTTTAGTACTTTGAAATAATACTAATATAATAAGACATACAGATATAATTAACACAGCTGTTTCCATAAGAGACCTCCTTACATCTACTACATTATATCATTTTATTTAAAAGTTGTAAATAGTATTCAAAAAAACCAACAAAAAAAAATCGAGAAACCTCGACTCTATATAAAAACAAAAATCTCAAATGGTCGGAAAGACAGGATTTGAACCTGCAACCTCATGGTCCCAAACCACGTGCTCTGCCAAGTTAAGCTACTTTCCGAAATGGTGGAGAATGAGGGACTCGAACCCTTGACCCTCTGCGTGCAAGGCAGATGCTCTAGCCAACTGAGCTAATTCCCCGAGTACGTATTAAATTATAACAATTAAATTTTATGTTGTCAAGCCCTAAATTCACTTTTTTTACTATCAATAATATTATATTATAAAAATTAAAAAATATAATAAAAAAAAGATATTAAATTTAAGTATTTAATATCCTAATAATTAAGCTTCGCTCTTTTGCTTATTCTTCTCCATCCAATCCTTACCATCGACCATACGAGATACTAACATTGATGATGAAGTATCACCAACAACATTTAACATTGTTGCAGGAGCATCTATAATAGTTGCAATCATCGTAAGTATTGGTAAAGCCGCTGCTGGATATCCAAGCATTGATATAATCATCATTTCAGATATAGTACCACCACCAATAGGTACTGCAGTAATTAGTAAGTTAGCAACCAAAGCAACAATTACTATTTCCCACATACTAGGTGCTGAACCTTCAGTAGTAGCAAATAAACAAACCAAGAACATAATTTTAAATACACTACCGATAATTGATCCATCTTTATGGAAACTAGTACCAAGTGGAATAGTCGTCTCGGCAATATCATCTGATACTCCTACTTTCTTTGCAAACTCAACATTAACTGGAATACATGCTGCTGATGAACAAGTTGCTATTGATGTTGCTGTTGAAGGTAGAGCATATTTCCAGAAAGCTTTTACCCCTTTTTTACCTGCTGCAATAAATGCATATAAACTATACATTATAAAGTAGAATAATATTACCACTACTACATATATAACAAATGTCTTTGCATATCCAACCGCAATTGCCGAACCAAATGTCCCAACGAGTGATGCAAAATAACAAAATATTCCAATAGGTGCATAATACATAACTAAATTAATAAACTTAAACATCACTTCATTAGCAGATACTAATACTTTTAATAATGGATCTGACTTCTCCCCTGCCATACGCATTGCCACTCCAAATAAAATAGAGAAAATTACAATTGCAATAACATTATCTTTTGATAATAGTTTAGAAAAATCATCAACACTTATAACTTGCACTGTTCTATCTAAAATAGCAAGTTCTACTTCTTCATCAGTCTCCTCTTCACTACTTAATGATTCTAAAATTGCTTCTCCATCTTCTGGATCAACTAATTTAGTAAAAGAAGTTACTCCAAGTCCAATAAATACTGATACTAAAGATGTAAGTACAAATACTATAATAATACTTCTTATTATCTTACTAAGTCTTTTTGGTTGTTTCATCTTCGCAATAGATGTCGTAATTGTTAAGAAAATAAGCGGTACAATTATTATAAATAATAAATTTAAAAATAAATCCCCCAGTGGGCTTAATACTGCTGCATCTTCTCCAAACGTTAAGCCTACTACTGCTCCTGATATAATTGCTAAAAGCAATAACAATGTCATTTTATAGTTTTTAAAAATCTTTTTTAAACTGAATTTTTTCATCCAATTCGTCCTCCTTTACTACATTATAGTACTACTAAATATTTTTTACCACTTACCAAATTACTCACTTATTTATAAAATTACTCACAAAATACTCGACTTTTCATAATTTATATAATATAATTAAAGCGGTGATATAATGAAAAAATTCATAAAAATGAACAGTAGCGACAACCACTTATCATTAGGTAATTTATGTCGCACAATAAAAGAAATATCTAACAATAAAGTATTTGCCTCTCAAACAGAAATATTTTGTACAATTTTTAATATCGATGATATAAGCGATTCAACTGTCAATAATTATTGTATTGGATATCGCTCCATCGGTAGTGATTATAAAGACATCTACTATAATTTCAAAAAAAAGATGCAAAATGATGACTTTATCTTAATAGATATTACTCTAAACATAATCTCAATATTAGACGGAAACATTTATACAAACGATAATAATATTGAAACACTAAAACTAATTAATTCAAATAGTAACTTTCAAAAACTTATCAACTCCCTTTATAATATAGCAAAAAACGATAATAGTATTAAAAACGATTTTACTATTAATTTAAAAAAACTAATCGATAATAACGATTATTATCATAGTTTTTCTAAATTACTATTTTTCATCATATTAGAAAAAAAACAACCAATTTATATAGACAACCTAGTAAAAAACGCAATTGAAAGTATCTTAAGCAAAACAAATGTCTCTCTAATAGATTTAGAAAACTTTCTAAATACCGAATTTATGGATGGCATCAATTACTTTTATTCTATTAAAAAAATGGCCAAAGATAATAATCCATATGCTAATTTTGAATTAGCAATGATGGAATACAAAGGAGAAATAAGTGGAAAACCCCGCTACAACAAGTGTTATGAATATTTAGAAAAAACCGCTAATAGTAATCATCCACGTGCTAATTTCATGATTGCAAGCTTAATATATAATAAAAAAATAGGAAATTTAGAACAAGAAGATTTAAAAAAAGCTTGGTATCATTTAAATATTGCCATCGAAGCCGGTAGCATTGCCGCAATTAATACAATGGGACTAGCATACCTTAAAGGATATGTACCTAATCAAAAAGCTAATATTAATAAAGCAATCGAACTTTTTACAAAAGCATCAGAACATAATTACGCTTATGCATATAACAATTTAGGAAAAATTTATGAAAACAAAAACGATTATAAAAAAGCATTTGAATATTATATAAATAGTGCCCTATTAGAAGAAAGCTGGGCTTGTAACAAAATAGGAAATTATTATCGTCTTGGAATAGGATGCGAAAAGGATTTGAAAAAAGCATTTGAATATTATATAAAAGCAAGTAACTCACCCTTTAATACAATGGATAAATGGTGTAAATATAATTTAGCTAAATATTTTTATCTAAATGGATCTTATGAGGCTAATATCGAAAAAGATATAAATAAAGCCATTTCTCTATTTGAAAGTATATCTTCTTATATAATGGAAGCATGTATAGAACTGATTTATATTTATAGTGATTTATATTTAAAAGAAAATAATGAATTATATAAAATTAATATAGATAAATATGCTAGTTTATGTTCTAAATTTCCTAACTATAATGATCAAATAAAAAAAGATATAGAAAATAAATTAAAGCAAATAAAAAAAGATAATATAAACACTAATATTATCTTAAAAGAAAACTAATACATTCCTTGTATTTTTTTCTTATCCAAATTAGTTAAATTATCAACATACCAATTGCCATTTTCATCCTTAATAACATCTATATCAAGCGTATAAGTAACTTTATCCATAGCTTTTTCTAAACGTTGCAATTTAGTATCATTATATTCTTTTATACTATAATTATCCATATCAACATACTCGCCTTCAACCTCTTTAATAACTTTTTTAAAATCAGTAACTTCAATAGAAACAGTAACTACAGCCTTATCTCCATCGATCATCTCTTCTTTTACTTCATATTGCATATTTTTATATTGTTTTTCTAACAAAGCTCTATATCTATTTTTTTGCTCCAAAGTCAATGTATCATCACTAAGAACAGTTTCAATATCTGCCTTAATATCAGAATCAAGCTTTTGATATTTCATCAATAACTCTTCTACTTTAGAAGTTGGAGTATTTGATAAAGAACATCCAAATAATGATAATGATAATAAAAATACTAATAATAAAAATCTTTTCATTTTCTTCACCATTATTAGTATTTATTAATTTAACAAATTTATACTAAAATTCAAAGTCGTTTAATTTTTCTAATATCAATTCACTTTGATAACCAAGATTTAATAATTTATTATAAATTTTATTTTTTAGTAAAAAACCTTTCTTTTTACTAGTTTTAACCTGCTTATCAATTAACTTATAAATTTTAGCTTTAATATCATCACTACTTATAGAATCAACTGCCTGATTAACAATTAAATCATCTATATTATGTTGATAAAGCTGTTGCTTTATTCGATAAGGACCCATAGTTGTAAAACTAAATTTATCATGTACAAAAGCGTAAGCAAACTTATTATCATCTAACAAATTATCTTTCTTAAGTTTATCAATTAATTTAATAATCATATCATTATCAAGTTGTTTATTTTTTAAATATTTCTCCATCTCATTTATACTACGCAATCGAACTGATATATATTTTACACATTTTATATAATTTTGCTCATAATCATTATCTTTTATGATCTTATTATAAGTATCACTATCGATTTTGTTTTTATATAAAAGATTATTTTTTAAAATAACATCTTCATATGTATCTATTTTTTCATTATCTTCAAGTAATATTTGATATTTTCCATTAGACTTTTTTGTATACTTTATTATTTTCATGCCTCACCCCTTAAAAAAGAATTTAATTACTTAAATTCTATATATACATATATTTTCTTTGCAAAGGATTAGAAAAAGACACCTCATCATCATATCCCTTTAAAATAACAACTTTTTTATTACTTAAACTCTTCTTAACATCAATCACACGTTGATTTTTTGAACCTCTAAATTTAATATCTAAACTCTTTTGCTCTAAAATAAATGGTCCATCTACTAAAACATCAATATTATTTAAAAACTCTAATAGTTTATTATCATCTTCTGATGCGTCAATTAATTGTTCAAAAGTAAAACCGGTATAACACCATACGTTTAATCCTTTTTTATGAGCATATTTACTAACTTCTAAACACGCAGCTGGTTGATACATAGGATCTCCTCCTGATAAAGTTATTCCATCATGTCCTTCTAACTCATCAATCCAAGAATAAACTTCATCCAAATCAACTAATGCACCACCAGAAAAGGAATGAGTTAGTGGATTATGACATCCTACACAATTATGTAAACATCCTTGTGTCCATAATACCGCTCTTATTCCTTCTCCATCGACAATGCTATCTTTTTGTAATTCAGCTGCTAGACGTATTTTCATATTAGCAAGCGCAATCTAAACCTTTAGTGCTATGTTTTACTCTATCTCTTTCTTCTGCTCTTTTACCATTATTAAATCTATCAGTTGTTCCTACTAAATAACCTGTTATTCTTCTGATTCTCTCAAAACCTACTCCTTCTCCAACTTTTTTTTCTTCTCTAATTTCTTTCATTTTAATTCCTCCTTCTATTTATCTAAAGTACAACTAGTACATTCTTTTATACAATTTATCTTCTCAACACTAACACCTTCATATGCATGACGACCACATCCAGGACAAACATCATTAATTACTCCAACATATCCACACACTGGATCACGATCTACTGGATGGTTAATTGCCGCATATCCCATGTCATTTTCTTTCATTAGTCTTACTATCTTCTCAAATGCATCAATATTTTTTGTTGTATCACCATCTAATTCGATATAACTAATATGACCAGCATTAGTTAATTTATGATAAGGCCCTTCTTTTTTAATTTTATCAACAATAGATATATTATAATAAACTGGAACATGGAATGAATTTGTATAATATTCACGATCAGTTACTCCTTTAATTCTTCCATATATTGCTTTATCTAAATTAGTAAAACGTCCAGATAAACCTTCAGCAGGAGTTGCTAAACATGTAAAGTTTAAGTTATATAAAGATGCATATTCATCACACTTTTTACGCATAAATCCAACTATTTTTAAACCTAACTTTTGAGCTTCATCACTTTCTCCATGATGTTTACCAGTTAAAGCCTTTAAACATTCAGCAAGTCCAATAAATCCTATACTAAGTGTTCCATGTTTTAAGATTTTTCTTAAACGATCCGTATTTTTAAGTTTTTCACTATCCATCCATATTCCTTGACCTAATAAGAATGGAAAATTATATAATCTTTTATTACATTGAATTTCAAAACGCTCAAGTAATTGATCACGAACCATATCCATCTTTTCTTCTAATTCCTTAAAGAAACCATCCATATCAGCTTTCTCACGATTTATAATTCCATGTTTTATACCTAAACGTGGCAAATTAATTGTTGTAAATGATAAATTACCACGACCTGGAGTTATTTGACGATTCGAATCAGCAACATTTCCAATTACTCTAGTACGACATCCCATATAACCAACTTCAGTATTATAATCATCTGGTTTATAATATTGAGCGTTAAATGAAGAATCTAAAAACGAGAAATTAGGAAATAACCTTTTAGCTGATACTTCACATGATAATCTAAATAAATCATAGTTAGGATCTTCTTTATTATAATTAACTCCTTCTTTTAACTTAAAAATTGATATTGGGAAAATTGGCGTTTCACCTTTGCCTAAACCAGCATCTACTGATAATAAATAATTTTTAATAACCATTCTTCCCTCAGCAGATGTATCTGTTCCAAAATTAATTGATGAAAACGGAACTTGAGCACCCGCTCTTGAATGCATAGTATTTAAATTATGAACAAATGCCTCCATCGCTTGATATGTTGTACGATCGGTTTTAGCTAAAGCAATTTCATAAGCTTTATCAAATATTCTTCTTACTTCATGTGAATCTTTATAAAAATTTGCAAAATCATCTATATTTACTTCAATACTATTTAACTTATCTACTTCTTTGGCCAATCTATCCATATTAACAAACGCTATAAAATCACTAAAATCTAACAACTCATATAATGTTTGTTTAAATTGTTTTTTAAATGTCTTCAAAACACCAGGAGCTAAATAATAATCAAATGCTGGTATACTTTGTCCTCCATGTTGATCATTTTGATTAGACTGAATAGCAATAGCAGCTAGTGCACTATATGACATAATATCCTTTGGTGGTCGTAAATGTCCATGACCAGTTGAAAATCCATTTTTAAACAACTTATTTAAATCTATTTGCATACAAGTAGTTGTTCCCATAGCCATGAAATCCATATCATGAATATGAATATCTCCACTATCATGAGCCTCTGCATATTTAGATTTCATTAAATAAGCTTTAGCAAACTCTTTAGAAACAGTTGAACCATATTGCAACATCGTTCCCATCGCCGAATTACCATCAATATTAGCATTTTCTCTTTTACTATCTTCCTCAACGGCACTCTTTAAACCTAAACTCTCTAAAGATTTTAAAAACTTATGCATCTTCTTCTCATCAGCAAATATCATTCTTGATGCATTACGACGCTCTCTATAACTAGAAAATGATTTATATACATCTTCATATCCACTTTTTAAAAGTGCATCTTCAATCATATCTTGTATTTGTTCTATTTTTAATCTCTCAAGATTTTCTTTCTCTTGCATAGTCTCAATCTTTTTAATTACTTTTTGATACACTTTTTGAATATCTTTTTCATTGTATTTAATCTCATCTTCAGTATTGACACTATCAAAACCTTTTTTAATTGCAACTGCTATTTTAGAACCATCAAACTCAACTTTTTTTCCGTTCCTTTTAACAACAGTTAAATTTTCCAATTTATTATCTGTTATTGTCATTTCCTTACCTCCTACTACACTACCCATTATAAAGAGATTTAGAGTAGTTGTCAATACCTTTTTGTTCGTTTTTTATTTTTTTGTTTTTTTCATTTTTCTTTTTTCTCTGTTTTTTATTTTTTTAATTTTTTTAAAATTTACTAATGTGCATTTTTAGTTGTCTCTTTAATATAAAAAAGCTTATATTATAAGCTTTTTTGCATATTTTTAAAACTTTTTTCATTGTCTTTTGAACAAATACTTTTTTATATTTTTTGAATTTTACAAATTTTACACTTTTTCATTTTTTAATTTTTTTTCGTTTTTCTCATTTTTATTTCACCAAACTGTTCGCTATTTTGTAGCTAATATATTATATAATTGAGATTATACACAAACAGTATTTTTTTAATATAATTTTAATTTAATTTTGTAATCTCAATTACATCTTTTTCTATCGCATAACTAATATCTATCTCATCACCAACTTTTAAAAACGGTATTCTATTACTATCAACATTTATAGATATTTTATACTTTTTAGATTCAGTATCTGTAATATAATAATAACTATTACCATTTACTGTCGCCATACTTATACTCGATATTTTTATCTTCTTATTAATAAGTTGACTCTCATCAACACTATCAGGAGTAAAATTATTTAAATAATTACTAGAAGCTTGTTTTATTCCCAACGAAGCATCAGTAACAACAACTTTTTGATAGTCAACCACATCAACAAACGCATACATCTTTACAAGACCAGCATCATCCTTAAGACTCATAAGATATGTTGGGCGATTATTCAAATTAATCAATAGTGGAAATGAAGCTTCATATTTCATTTGTTGAACCTGACCCTCTGCTGATGCCATTGCCGAATACTCTTCAGCACCTGCAACTGAATAAAAATGTGTCTCTTTAGTTCTCATATTACACAATATAAAACCAATATTAGATTGATCAGAAGATACCGAAGTTATACCAGTATATAAATAAACATCATCATTCATAACTGTATAATTATATCCTTCAGTAGTTCTAACTACACCCTTCTGTCCAAAAATTGAGTTAAGAAATCCATCTTGATAAGCACCCCAATTATCAATTTGTTCAATAATCAAATTAGCGTTATACACATGATCTACCCAACTTGGAACATCTTTAACACTATATTTTTTACTATCGCCAGTAATAGGATTAAAAATAATTACTCCATTTATCTCTTTTCTAACTCCAATTCCCTTATACTCAACTGTAGGAACAATCCAATAAGGATTACCTTCATTATCTATCTCAAAATTAAACTCATCAAATATTTCAGTTGGATATAAAAAGCGTAACTTTCTTTCTAAATTCTCATTGAATAAAGCACTTGGCATATATTTCATTCCATCTTCTAATTTAACTAATTCTGTCTTTCCTGTAACAGAATTTACTGTTATATATCCCTTTACTCCCTCATCACGATTTGTAAAATACTTAATTATTGAAGCATACTCTAGTGGTGTAACACGAATAATATCATCATTATAATTTATTTGAGTATATAAATCAGATACATAAAACTGGCTTACTAGTTCAGACATTTGTCCCATAACACGATCACCTAACTTTTGACTAGATGATTTATCAAGAAGTGGTATAGCATCATAATCAACTTCCGCTACATCATCAGCAAAACTAGTACTATCATCAATAACAATTCTCTTACTATAACCTTTTGCATCCATAAGTGGTGAAACCATAAAATTAATTCCCATAATAATTAGAAAAATAACAAAAACCACGATATAAGATCTAAAAGCTTTTACACTTAACTTATTTGGATTAACAATAAAAATATCTTTAATATTAATTATAGCAGTTGTCTTATAAAACAAAAATACAATTAATAAATAACCCCAAAATCCTGGATTTTTCAAATTAATAGCGGGTATCATTATATAAAATAATAACAACGCAAATAAAGTAGTAGCAACAATTCTAATAATTAAACTTTTCTTCATCTTTGACCTCCAATTTAATTATACAATAAAATTGGATTATTTAATATACTTTTTTACTTAACCATTAAAAATTCATAATAAACAACATAAAAAATTGAAAGTAAAGACATTATTATAATAAACATAAACATAATATTATTCATTTTTTCCTTCATCATAGCCTCCATTACTTTATAATATTATATCATACTTTTATTTCTTATTAAGCAAAAACTTACTATAAGTAACATTATTATTAAAATAGTAGAATAATTTTTATTAAAAGTTTTCGGAGGCATTTCTAATTTATCATTTTTCATCGTTAATTTTACTTCCTTATTATCATCATCTATTGTAAACGATAAAATATCATTACTCAAAATATAATTATCTAGAGTAGATAACTCTTTAATATAATAAGTACCATATGCTAAATTATCTAGATAAATATTACCATTTTTATCAGTTTTAGCCTCATATATTTTCTCGTTATCTTGATTATAAATAGCAATAGTTACCCCTTCCAGAGATAAATTAGTATCACTAGCTATTTTTTTAAAATAAAGCTTTCCCTTTTTTAACTCATTTTTTATATTTAATTTACCTTCTATAACATCAGTATATTGATCTTTATACTCTAAATTTATAACATATTTACTATCATCTAATATATAATTATCTAGCGTACTTACTTCTTGTATCTCATATTCTCCTAATTCTAAATTATCAATTATAGCTACTCCATTTTCATCAGTAGTTATTTGTGCAACCACTTGCCCTTTTTTTATTAACTTTCCATTATAAAATATGTCTTGTTTAGTAATAACATTAAACTTAACACCTATAAGTGGTATATCTTCATAAGATAAATTATTATCTTGATAAATAAATTTTTCTCCACTTTTATTAATAATTATCTTACCAGTAGGCTTTTTATTATAAAAATCCACACTAACTACCTTACCATAATCTATATCATCTATAACAGACTCATTATCAACTCTAAATTCAACTGCTGAAGAATTATATAAATATCCATCAAGTCCCTTATCAACTTCTTCTATCTTATAATTACCTATAGGAACATTAGGTAAAATAGCTACTCCATCTTTATTAGTCCGAAATTCACAAACATCATCTAAACAAACATATTTATTATTAGTCATATCATATAATTTAAAATAAAATCCTTCTTTTAAAATATTTTCTTTGGTCTCATAATCTTTTTTATTTATCTTTATTTTAACACCTTTGTTTTTTAATGTATAACTAGCCTCTCCATCATTAATAACACCAACACTAATTATATTTTGCGATCCTGGTGCATAATAAAACATCTCTTTATTATCATTATTAATTCTTCTTTTCATACTAATAGTTACATCACCAAAATTATTTGTCTCTATTATTATTTTCCCTGCATGAGTACTCATCCCACCATTACTAACTTTAATATCATAAAATCCAAGAACTTTATTCTTATCTTCTAAAACTATCTTTTCTCCATAATTAATTGTACTAACTGTAAACGATGGTTTTAAATTATGTTTATTTACATAATCTAATATTTTACTCTTCTCATATTCAACATCAATAGTTTTGCCATTAAAATCCTCCTCACTAGTCCAATAAACCTCATCATCACCTAGTCTTTCCCACATCAACTCTTGAGCCGCTAGATAATATTTATAATCATTATGATTACTATATTTATAACCATAATACGCTACTAATTTAAGATATTCTGCATCTTCACTACTAATATTGAATTTAGAATAATCATAAGTAGAACTATACGTAGTAGCATTTAATTTGGCACCTAACTCAATACAATATCCAATATAAACTTCTCCATTTTTATGCATTTCATAAATTTGTGCCAAATACATTCTACTACCACCTGTTTTATATTTTTGAACAGCAAAAACACCATCTATATCTTTTACTACTAATTTAGTATCATTAACACTGGCATTAACACAACTATCAAAACTCAAAATAAACGCTGTAATAATTACTCCTATTAATATTTTTTTTATTTTATTCATCTCTCCACCTTCTCTACTTATTTTTTTTATCAAAAACTATATTTTATTTAACCACTATTACCACCTCCTACTTCTTTTATTCGTAAAAAAAGAGTAATTACTTTTATTTTTTAACATTTTTAAATTAAAAAGTACAAATGTATGTGTAAAAAATAAAAAAAAGACTGATACAAAATCAATCACTTAATTTTGAGACAGTCCCTATATAAATTATTTAATTAACTATTTTTAATTTGTTCTTTAATTTGTGCTAAATAAGTAGCAACATCATCAGTTTTAGTTCCGCCACCTTGAGCATAATTTTTATTACCGCCACCATTACCAAGGCATTTTAAAGATAAATCTTTAACAATTGCCCCACAATCAATCTCATCATTAGTAAATGTTTTCTTACAAATAAAGTTTACTTTATTCTCCCCAACATTAGCTAGTAAAACAAAACAATTTCCAAGCTTATTACCAATTGCATCTACTACTTGTTTTAATATATTATTATCATAATCATTAGTAATAGCAATAACAACATCAATATCATTTATAACTTCTCTACTTTTAATAAATGCATCAATATTTTTTACTGATTTTTCTGCTTTTTTACTCATATATTGTTTTTCTAAAAGATGACATTGCTCTTTTAAATTTTCTACTTCATACTTGTTATAAATAACATCTTTATAACTCATTGGTGGATCATTATTAATATTAAAATTAAATTCTAAATCAATTTCATCTTTTTTAGCATCCTTAATTATTTTTTTACTTTTTTCTAGTAACTTCATCATCTCATCATTATAAGGCTTAATTGCTTTAAATAATTCATCAGTAATATTTTTATCAGTAGTTGCTTCAATTCTAAATGTATCTGCACCTTTATTTTCAACACTAATGATTGCAAATTTATTAATCTCTTGTGTATGTGTAACATGAGTACCACCACAAAGTTCAATTGATGAGCCCATTTTTACTACTCTAACTATATCATCATACTTATCTTCAAATAACGCCATTGCTCCCATCTTTTTAGCATCATCAAGTGGCATATTTTCGATAATTGTCTCATCATCTTTTTCTATTTTATTATTAACTTCTTCTTCTATTTTACTAATTATCTCATCACTAAGGCGACCATGATATGTAAAATCTAATCTCAAAGTATTCTCATCTACTTTACTTCCTGCTTGCATAACATTTGCTCCTAAAAATTCTTGCAATGTTTTATGAAGTAAATGAACTGCACTATGATTTTTAGCAATAGCCTCTCTTTTTTCTTTTAAAACATGAGTAAGCACTTCATCATTTTTAGTAATTACTCCTTCTAATACTTTTACTTCAAGTAAATGTTGCTTATTAGGAGCTTTTATTACATCAACTACTTCTGCTTTAAACTTATCACTTTTTAAATAACCAGTATCTGCTACTTGTCCACCACTTTCAGCATAAAATGGATTTTCTGCCAATACAATATATCCAGTATCATCGATACTATCAACAAAATTATTATCTTTCATAAGAGCAATTACTTTAGTTTTTACACCTAGTTTCTCATAACCTACAAATGTTGATTCATCTTTATAATTAATTAATGCTTCATTTTGTAAATTCATACTATTTTCTACTTTACGACTATGTCTTGCCATTTCCTTTTGAGCATCCATATATTTTTTAAATGTTTCCTTATCTACAGTATAACCAGCTTCCAAGGCAATTTCTTCAGTAAGTTCAACAGGAAAACCATAAGTATCATATAACTTAAAAGCATCTTGTCCACTTATTTGTTTTGAAACACTAGATTTCATTATTTCTTCTAATCTTTTTTCCCCAGAAATTAAAGTTTTTTGAAATAATTCTTCTTCTTTTTGAATTAATTCTTTTATAAGTGGTTTTTTACCCACTAAATAAGGATATAAACTAGAATATTTATCTACAACTACATCAACTAAATCACTTAAAAAGCTACGATTTATATTTAACTTCTTACCCATACGCAAAGCTCTACGTAAGAGTCTTCGAATAACATAACCACGGCCATAATTTTCAAAAGTAGCCCCATCTGCTATAGCAAAAGTTAGTGTACGAATATGATCTGCAATAACTTTAAATTCCATTTGACCAAAATAATCAATATGAGATATTTGACTAATTGCATCCATTATTGGTAAGAATAAATCAGTCTCATAATTAGTTTCAGTCTCTTGTAAAATACAAGCCATACGCTCAACACCCATACCAGTATCAATGTTTTTACTTGGCAACTCTTCATAGTCATTACGATCAACACCTTCTTTAGCGTTGTATTGACTAAATACATTATTCCAAATTTCGATATAACGATCATTTTCTATTTCTTCAGCTAACAATCTAATTCCAATTTTATCTTTATCATAAGCCTCTCCACGGTCATAGAAAATCTCACTATCAGGTCCACTTGGTCCTTCACCTATTTCCCAATAATTACCTTCTAATTTAATTATATGAGTAGGATCGACTCCAACAGATATCCAAATATTATAAGCCTCATCATCAGTTGGATAAATAGTTACATATAATCTATCTTTATCAATGCCAAAATATGCCTCATTAGTAAGTAAATCATAAGCCCAAAGTAAAGCTTCTTTTTTAAAATAATCGCCGATAGAAAAATTACCTAACATTTGAAAAAATGTATGATGACGAGCTGTTTTTCCTACTTCTTCAATATCACCTGTTCTAATACATTTCTGACAGCTAACAATTCTCTTATTAGCAGGTACTTCCGTTCCATCTAAATATTTCTTTAAAGGAGTAACACCAGCATTAATCCATAAAACAGTATTATCATTATGAGGAATTAAAGGAGCACTTTCCACTTCCATATGAGAATGTCCTTTAAAAAAGTCAATATACGTTCTAATAATCTGTTCTCCTGTTAATTTTTTCATATATATCCCTCCATACATATATTTTACTATAGCTTTTAACAAAAGTAAATATTATAATATATAAAAAAACTTCCAATTGGAAGTTTACATCATGTCTTCTAAACCACTTACAACCTTTTTTTCTGCTTTCATTTTTTTATCAACCCATCTTTTTAAATTACCATTTTTTATTTGTTGATATAATAGAGTTCCAGCAACTCCTCCCATCATAAAAGCAACACCGGTTCTTAATTTCATGACATCATCTCCTTGGTACTATTTGTACCAATAATATTATTAACAACAATCATTTTTTTATACCATATTAGAATAATAATTTATAATAAATTCTTTTAATGTAGTTTTTCTACTATCAACATAATTATTATTAACAGCGTCTTTAAACACTTTACTAGAACCTACTATTATTAAACTTTTCTTTGCTCTTGTAACAGCTGTATATAATAATTTATTATAAAGCATTCGATAAAAAGAATTAACAACTGGTATTATTACCATTTCAAACTCATTACCTTGAGATTTATGCACACTTATCGCATAACCATGTTTTAAATTAACAAATTTATCTTGAACTACATTTACAAAATTACCATCAAAATCGACTAACATCTCTACTTTTTTACTTTTAGTTTTTTTAGCGGGCATAATATCTACAATATATCCAATATCACCATTAGAAACACCTAAATCAGAATCATTTACAAGCTGTAATATTTTATCTCCCACTCTATAAATATCATCGCCTATTTTTATTTCTTCATTTTCTTTAGGATTAAACAAATCTCTTAAAACTTTATTTAAATTATCAATACCATTTAAAGATTTATACATAGGTGCAAGTATTTGAATATTATACTCATTATATCCTTTAGATATAGCCATTTTTACAATTTTTGATATAACATTTAATACTTGTTCTTTAGGACATTCAATAAAATTATAATCATCTGATTTTTTAAATAAATTATTGGTAATATTTTTAGTTTTAATCTCATGAGCTAAAATAGGAATATAAGATTTTTCATTTTGACGATATAAATTAGTAAGTTTAATAACATCTAACATATCCGAATCAATTAAATCTTTTAATACTTGTCCTTGACTAACACTAGGTAGCTGATAATAATCACCTACTAATATTAATTTAACATCATTTCTTATACCTTTTAATAAAGCTTGCATTAAAATAGTATCAATCATACTAACTTCATCTACAATAATATATTTTTCCATATTAGGATTATACTCATCACGACTAAAAGTATCGCTTTCTTTATCCCATCCTAAATATTTATGAATAGTATAAGCTTCTAAATTAGTAATTTCAGCCATTTTCCTTGCTGCTCTACCAGTTGGCGCAAGTAAGGCAATATCAATAACTTTAGCGCCCAAAATAGTTTGTAAAAGTCTAACAATAGCTTTAATTATCGTTGTCTTACCAGTACCAGGACCACCAGTTATAATAGTAAAATTATTATTAAGAGCACTAATAATTGCTTTTCTTTGAATATTATCATATTTAATATTATTAACTCTTTCTAACTTTTCTATTTGCTCTTCTAAATTTGGAAATTTTCTTTTTTCTTTATCGCTCAAAGAGCAAAGCCTATTAGCAATATAAATTTCTGCATCATAAAATTTCTTTAAATAATAATTATTATTATATAATTTAATCTTTCCAAATGTAATTAAATTATTTAAAACATATTCTAACTTTTCAATATCTACATCAGAATATTTTTTTACATGAGAAAATAACTCTTCTAAACTAACATAAGTATTACCATTATTAAAAGTTATATTATCAATAAGATAAATAACTAAAGAATTAAGTCTCTTCTCATCATCAGGACTAACTCCCATATTACTAGCTATTTTATCAATATCTCTAAATCTAAAATCTAAATCTTCAATTAACTGATAAATATTATTTTCAACTACATTTAGTGTCTCATTTTTATACTTAGCTAAAATATCACCAGCTTCTTTAGACGTAAAACCCAAACTACCTAATTTAATAACAACTTCACTAGAAGTTTGCTGACTTTTTAAAATATCATGAATTTTTGTTATTCTATCCATAGTAAGTCTTGGAATAAACTTTAACTCATCAGGTTTTTCCAAAATAACTTCAATAGTTTTATCACCAAATTTTCCCACTATCTTCTCTGCCGTCTTAATACCAATTGGAAACATTTTAGAAGACAAAAACTCAATTAACTCTTCTTCTTTAGTAGGAACATCAACTTTATAAGAATCAACCTTAAATTGCTTACCATATTTAGGATTATTATCCATTTCACCTTCAAAAATATAATTAAGTCTATCATTTAAAGATTCGATGACACCAACAACATGAATAGTCTTACTCTTAAGTAATTCTTCATCATCACTACCTTTTAACCTAATAACACTAATATTATAACCATTCATCTCATTTCTATAAATTTCTTTTAATAACCTACCCTTTATTTGCATACTATCACCAAACCTATTTATAACTAATCAAATAAACCATCTATATAATTAAGATATATTTTATTATTATCTATATCTATTTTTTTTACAAATACATCATAATAAGGAACTAAAATCTTATTATTAATAACCAATAATTCTCCTTTTACATTTTTAATAACATCAGTAATTTTTCCAATATTATTATTTAAAACAATTACATCTAATCCAATAATATCTTCATTTAAATAAGAGTTAGGAGCTAACTTCAAATCACTCTTATCTATAAAAACATATAAACCTTTATATTTTAAAACCTCATTAATATTATTATAAGAAGCTAGACATATCATATCAAACTGTTTGTGTTTACGATAAGAAGTTATTTTTTCTTTAATTTTATCTGGACCAATATAAATATTAAAATCTTTAACAAACACTTTATCTTTATATTTAAAATCACTAATAATACGAAGCTCTCCTTTTATTCCATGAGTATTTACTATTTTACCTATTTTTATAAATTTCATTACCTATCACCTAATTCATACATCAAAATAGAAGCCGCGACTGCAACATTTAAACTCTCACACTTATCAGACATACTAATATATAAATTCTCATCGCACAAAGCTTCTAAATTACTACTCATACCATGAGCCTCATTTCCCATAATTAATGCAAAATGAGAATAAGTCTTGGAAGTTTTTACACTAGAACCACTACTAACTTTAGTTCCTAATATTTTATAACCATCATTTTTTAAATCATGAATAATATTTTCTAAATTACCAACAACTACATTTATATGAAATAACATTCCTTGTGTTGATCTAATAACTTTAGGATTATATAAATCAACTGTATCTGAACTTAAAATAACAGTATCAAAATTAAATGCTAAAGCACTTCTAATAATTGTTCCTAAATTACCTGGATCTTGAATATTATCTAAAACAATAACTTTTTGTCCAATTTTCTCCTCTTTCTTTTTTCTAACAACTGCCATTATTAATGATGGTGTTACTGTATCAGACAATTTATAAATAATTTCTTTACTAACATAAGTAGTAGGAACCCCTAAAGGAAATAATTCATCTTGTTCTAATATTAATTCTTCAATCAATCCAGCTTTATAAGCTTCTAATACTAAATGTCTTCCTTCTATTAAAAATAAATTTTTCTGATTACGATATTTTTTATCTTTTAATTTAATTATTTCTTTTATATGATCATTATTTAAAGATGTAATTAACATAACATTCCTCCTAATAACTAAAGTTTTTCATCTCTTTTCTAATCTCTTTATAATTAGAACAATACTTACTAACCAATAACCAAAAATCATGCGAATGATTTGGATACATAAAATGTGATAATTCATGAATAATAACATAATCCAAATATTTAATATTATATTTACTAAGTTCCAAATTTAAAGTTATATTTTTATTTTTAATATTACATACTCCCCATCTACTCTTCATTTTTCTAATTTTTAAATTATATTTAGGTAGTTTTTCTTCAAATACACTAGCCCAAAAATTAAGCCTATCTAAATAAATATCATATATATATTTAGATAAAAATTTATCTAAACTCTTAATATCATTTGCATATATCTTATTATCAGTTATTTCTACTTGCTCTATTTTATTAATATATATTATATTATAAATATTACCAAATAAATAAAAATCATCATCATCTTTTTTAATATTACTTTTACTAATTACTTTATTTAAAAAACTAGTATTATCATTAATAAGTTTCATTATTTGCTTATTAGTAACAAAATAATTAGTAGTAACTACTATTTCATTATCCTTAAATCTAATATAAGTATTTTTATTATTTTTTCTAATAACACGAATATTATATTCTTCATCTAAATATTTATATTTCATAATATTTACACCCATTTAATTATATAATATTACTAACTAATTAGCAAGAAAAAAAGATTAAATACCTTCATACATTTTAATCTTTTTTTTAAGTTTATAACGATATAATAATTTATTTTTAGGCACTAACTTTAATACTAACTCTATTTTTTGTTTTTCTAGCAAACATTTCTTTTTAAATAAATCACCTTTTTTATTAAGTAAAACAGGCCCTAATAACAATTGTTTTTTATTATATTTTCTAATTCCTTTTCTAAACTTAATAATCGTATATATAATATTTTTATCTAACACTAATATTTCATCTTCAATATAATAATTTAGTTTAACAACCTTTTGCCTAATAAAATGCAAATCATTATTGCTTTGAATAATTATAGTATCTACATTTTCTAACTTATCTATATTATTATATAAAATACCTACAATAGTATGAGCTCCAATACCAGAAGTTATTATAGTATCAATCTCATCTTTATTAACTACATCTAGTCCATTACCTAAACGTATATCTATATCAACTCTATATTTTTTTATATTATCTTTAGCATTATTTAAAGCATTATTATTAATATCACTTGCAATTATATTTAAATTCTTTTTATTTTTTATTAAATAAATATCCAATAAAGCATGATCACAACCAATATCAATTATTTTTTTATTATCCTCTACCAAAGAAGCAATTGCTTCTAATCTTCTAGATATTTTATTCATTTAAAAAGTCCTTTAATTTACGAGAACGAGACGGATGACGAAGTTTACGAAGTGCTTTAGCTTCTATTTGACGAATACGCTCTCTAGTTACTCCAAACATTTGACCAACTTCCTCTAGAGTTTTACAAGAACCATCATCTAAACCAAAACGAAGACGTAATACTTGTTCTTCTCTTTCTGTTAAAGTAAGAAGAACATCACTAATCTCATCTTTTAAAAGCTCATGAATAGTAAACTCTTCTGGAGACATACTACGCTCATCTTTAACAAAATCACCTAAATGAGAATCATCTTCTTCTCCAATTGGAGTTTCCAAACTAACAGGCTCTTGTGCTATTTTAATTACTTCTCTTACTTTATCAACTGACAAATTCATCTTTTTAGCTAACTCTTCATCGGTTGGTTCTCTATTTAATTCAAGTGTTAACTGACGTTGGTAACGAGATAGTTTATTAATAGTTTCTACCATATGAACAGGAACCCTTATTGTTCTTGCTTGATCGGCAATTGCTCTAGTTATAGCTTGTCTAATCCACCATGTGGCATAAGTAGAAAATTTATAACCTTTATCAGCATCAAATTTTTCAACTGCTTTCATAAGACCAATATTACCTTCTTGAATTAAATCTAAAAACAACATCCCACGTCCAACATATCTTTTGGCAATAGATACAACTAAACGTAAGTTAGATTCTGCCAACTTATTTTTAGCCTCTTCATCACCACTGGCAATTCGCTCAGATAATTCATTTTCTTCTTCTAATGATAATAGACTAATTTTACCTATTTCTTTTAAATACATTCTAACTGGATCATTAATAGTTAACTCTTTAGCAATACTACTATCTTTTAACAATAACTCTAAATCATCTTCGCCATTATCATCTTCTTCTTCATGATTTAATTCTTCTTCAGTAACTATTTGAATATTATTTTCAATCAAACTATTATAAAGTTCATCTAATGAATCACTATCTAAGTCTAATCCTTTTAATTCCGCTGCTAATTGTTCATATGTTATAAATCCTATTTCTTTACCTTTCTTAATTAAAGCCTCTTTCCTCATCTCAAAGCTCTTTATCTCTTCAATCATTATCTCACTCCTCTTATACTTAATATTTCTTTTAATATATCTGCTTGCTTAAGTGGTTCTACTTCTTTTCTTAATTCTTCTTCTAAATGCTTAATTTTTACATTTTTCGCATAATTTTTAATAACCATAATATAATCTTCTATTTCTTGCTTACTATATTCCTCCATCAAATTCATATTAATAATCTCATATAAAACTTTAATAAGTTCAGTTTTATCAGATAAATAAGTAATAAAATCTGCAAGTTCTAAAACTCCATATTTATGATAAAAGCAAATAATCTCATTAGACAAATTACGAATATTTGCCGATGGAAAATAAGTTACTTTATGTTCAACCTCATCAATCACATCACTACTTTTTAACATATAAAATATAAGTGATCTTTCTGCTTTTTCATAAACATTATTTTTATTATTTTTAATTTCAATTACTTTATCTTGATAACTAACTTTATTAGTTTTATATGTATTATATTTATTCTTAAGAGTATCATACTCTATATTATATTCACTTGCTAATTTCTTTAAAGTAAGTTCTATTAATATATCATCTTCAATTTTTATTAACTCTTTAATAGTCTCATCAATATAACTAGCAAGTTCTTTTGTATCAGTTAAATTTTTTTCTCTTTTTAAAAGTTGCATTTTAAAATCTACAACACTAATAGCTTTATTAATCTTATTTAAAAACGCATCCTTACCTTTTTTAATAATATAATCATCAGGATCCATATTATCTTCTAATCTAATAATTTTGGGAATAACATTTATTTTTTCTAACATATCAATTGCACTAATTGTAGCCTCTTCCCCAGCCTTATCACCATCAAAACATAAAATAACATTATTAGTCATTTTTTTTATAATCATTGCTTGTTGTTTAGTAAAAGCGGTTCCCATAGTAGCAACACAATTAGTAATACCAATTGTATCTGCCCTAATAACATCCATGAACCCTTCCATAACTAAAACATAATCATTTTTCTTTAAATGTTCATGAGCATTATGGTAATTGTATAACATATTGCCTTTTTTAAATATATCAGTCTCTTTTGTATTTATATATTTACTACTATCTTTTATATTATAAATACGTCCAGAAAAAGCAACTACTCTTCCTGATAAATCAAATAAAGGAAACATAATACGATTTAAAAATAAATCATTACCAAGACTATTAGATAAACCTAAATCTATTAACTTTTCTAATTTTACTTTTTTAGAAATTAATACTTGACTAAGTCCACTTTTTGATAAAGATAAACCAATACCAAATTTCTTTATCGTCTTTCTATCTATCTTTCTATCTTCTAAATACTTAATTGCATTTTTACCCAAACTACTATGTAAATTATTTTGATAATATTTAAGCGCTAATTCATATATTTTATATTCCTCTTGATTTGTTTCTACTTTTCTTACACCATTATCAAAATTATAGCCAAGTTTTTCTCCTAATAAAATTACCGCTTCAATAAAACTAATATGCTCATATTCAGATACAAAAGTAAAAACATTACCAGTTGCACCACACGAAAAGCAAGTATAAATTTGTTTTTCATAACTAACACTCATACTAGGATGATTATCATCATGAAAAGGACAAATACCAAAATAATTTTTTCCTTTTTTAACCAAATTCACATATTTTGAAACAACATCAACAATATCAGTTTTACTTCTAATCTCATTAATAATATCATTAGTAATCTTGGCCATTTTATCACCTTACTTTAGAAACATTGCATCTCCAAAAGAGAAAAACTTATATTCATTTAAAACTGCTTCTTTATAAGCATTAAGAATTATCTCTTTACTGCTAAAAGCAGACACTAACATTAAAAGAGTTGATTTTGGCAAATGAAAATTAGTAATTAAACCATCAATTGCCTGAAATTTATAACCAGGATAAATAAAAATATCTGTAAAACCTTCACATTCACAAAAACACTTATATTTATTCATAATAGTTTCCAACGTTCTAGTCGAAGTAGTACCAACACTTATAATACGTCTATTTTCTTTCTTAGCCTTATTCAAAATCAAAGCACTATCTTCTGACATCCGATAAAATTCACTATGCATTTTATGTTTAGTAACATCACTAACATTAACAGGTCTAAAAGTACCCAAACCTACATGTAATGTTATATAACAAATAATAACACCTTTATCTTCTATTTTTTTTAATAACTCTTTCGTAAAATGCAAGCCCGCAGTTGGGGCAGCAGCACTACCAATATTTTTAGCATAAACAGTCTGATAACGATCTTTATCTTCTAACTTTTCTTTAATATAAGGAGGAAGAGGCATAGTACCTAATTTATCTAAAATCTCATAAAAAACTCCATCATAACTAAAATCTAAAAGTCTAATTCCCTCATCCATTACCTTAATACATCTAGATTTTAACAATCCATCACCAAACACTACTACATCATTTTCTTTTATCCTCTTAGCGTGCTTCACTAAACATTTCCACGTATCACCATTAATATTTTCTAAAAGTAAAATCTCAATAGCAGCTTTTGTTTTTTCTTTAACCCCAAAAAGACGAGCTGGCATAACTTTAGTATCATTCAAAACTAATACATCGCCTTTTTTTAAATAATCAATAATATCACTAAATTTCTTATGCTCAATCTCTTTATTTTGACGATTAACTATCATTAACCTAGATTCATCTCTTTTTTCAATTGGTTTTTGTGCTATTAAAGATTCAGGCAAAATAAAATCAAACTCACAAGTTTTCATAATATTTCCTCTCAAATAACTATTTAATTATAACATATTTTTATTAATTTAGCATTAAAAATGTTGTAAAAATACAACATTTACATGTTACATATAATATCACATACGCTTGTTTTTGTCAATCTTTTTTTATACTTTTGCCTCAATTCTATTAAGTCTCTTAACACTAACTAAAAAACTTCTATAATTTACATTGATTGTTCCCATTACTTCAAAATTAGATAAAATCTGACTATAATATGTATAAATTAATAAAATAGTATCAATACTCATCTGATTAATAAATACTAAATAAATTCCATATAAAATAAGTAAATATCTAGTTATTTGAATAATAATCAAAGTAATATAAATAATTAACTGTGCCATTATATTAAACTTTGCATTAGCATTTAAATAATCATCACTTCGATTAAAAAACCTTCTAGTTAATGCTTCTCTATCACCTTTACTTTCTTTAATAGAATTATATAAATCATTAACAACTATAGTTTTCTTATCTAAAGTACTTTTTCTAGTTTGATTTAAATCTTGAACAAACTTTCCAGATAACAAAATAATAGCTACTAATATAACAGAAATAATTAAAGTAATTAAAAATAAATATAAATCAATAGATAAAAAGTAAATATAAATAATTAAAAATTCTAATATTTGAATAATTCTCGTAATTAAATTTCCTAAAAAAGTACAAATAATATCAATATCTTCATTAGAAATATTATTATACTCCCCCAAAGTCAATTTCTTAATACTCTCTTCCTTACCAAAACCAATTAACTTGATATAACCAGAATATATTTTATTATAAAACTTATACCATGTCTTCTGATTCAAATATTCCCAATAATAATGTAAAACAGATAAAATAAGTGCAATAATAACTAAAAAGTATGCTTTATTATACATACCTTCTGTAAGTCTACCAACTGCTTTTGTCCAAAATATTGGAATAATTAATAATAATCCTCTAATAAAAACAGAAGTAATTATTTTATACAAAAACTCCTTTTTAGCGCCCAATATTATTGTTTTAGTATTCAAGTTAATCACCACTTTTCTAGAAAAACAATATTAATAATATAGCTTTTCACTATTAAGATGGATATGATTAACTAAACTTATACAATTAAATTATTACTTTTTTAAAAAAACACTACTACCAGTAACAAGATTATATTCTTTTGAATTATCTGTATCAATATGCATCTCTAAAACAAAATTATCAGACTTTTTTATATGCACATTATGAATAATAACACCATCACTAGTTTTAACATCAACAATATCTTTATCATTAAATTCCTCTAACTCACTATTACTAGCATGAATATGATTAACAGATCTAATACAACAGTTTTTAACCTTTCTACTTCCTTTTGGTCCAATTATAACCACATCTTTAGCGTCCCTAAAATCTCCAGAATCCCTAATTGGTAAATCGAGTCCTAAAATATCACTATCAGTTTTTGATAATTCAACTTGTGTATATTTTCTAATTGGACCAACTACTCTAACATTTTCAATTATTGCTTTTTCTGTTTTCAAACTTACAGTATCTAAAGTAGCAAACTCTCCTTTTTGGGATAAATCATTTCTTTTAGAAAACTCATAATTTTCTCCAAATAAAACATCTACATCCTCTCTACACAAATGTACATGACGATTAGATACCGCAACTTTAATTTCTATCATATAATACCTCCATTTACTTATATAACATAAAAATCTATATCAACACTATTATTAAAGTTATTATTCGTATTTATATATCTATAATAATTGTACCAAATTTCTTACGAAAAGTCATCTATTTTGCTTAATTTACAAAATAAAAGATGTAATTTTGTGTTATC
>CALVSA010000015.1 GCA_944358825.1 uncultured Bacilli bacterium | reverse complement strand
AAACATAAGCCTTATGGTTTAGAACAAAACAAAAAAATAGCAAGAATGGGTGGTAATACTGCCAAAGTTGCTAGAGACGACCTTGAAAAGAAACTAGGAGAATCAGTAATAACAAAAAATAATAACTTAAACTATAAATATATTGAATCGCAAGATAAAATAGAAAATAAATAAATTTAATAATAATATATAAGATACTATAAAAATTTAAAACTTTTGTGTGTTATAGTGGAGGTACATATTCTAATACTTTTAAAGATAAAGGAATCTTTTGGATGTATATGGATTCAGCAAATGCTCGCAACATTGATACAACTCGCTTAACTTTAATAGTCTATTGATATAAATATTTGCAAAATATAAAATAAGTGTTATAATATTATCAGTGTGGTGAGAAGAAATGAAAGTATTATTACATTCTGATAAAATGAAACAAATAGAAAAAAGCGGAGTAGGAAGAGCCATTAAACACCAAATGAAAGCTTTAGAGCTTAATAATGTCGAATATACATTAGATGTTAATGATGATTATGATATTATTCATATTAATACTATTTTTCCTGAATCTTATTTAATTGGAAAAAAAGCAAAAAGAATGGGTAAAAAAGTTATTTTTCATGCACATTCTACTGAAGAAGATTTTCGCAATTCATTTCTTTTTTCCAATCAAATAGCGCCTGCTTTTAAAGTATGGTTAAAAACAGTATATTCATCAGCGGATTTAGTATTAACTCCAACTCCTTATTCTAAAAAACTATTAGAAAACTATAATTTAGGAAAACCAATTATTGATATTTCTAATGGAATTGAACTAGAATTTTTTAAAAAAGATGAAGAAGCGGGTAAAAAATTTAGAAAAGACTTTGGCTTTAGCGAAGATGATAAAATAATAATTGCAGTAGGACTTTATATAGAAAGAAAAGGAATATTAGACTTTGTCGAGATGGCAAAAATACTAAAAGACTATAAGTTTGTTTGGTTTGGATATACTAACTTAAATACAGTTCCCCTAAAAATAAAAGAAGCCGTAGAAACAAAATTAGATAATTTATATTTTCCAGGTTATGTTAACAGTGATACTCTAAAAGGAGCATATTCGGGAGCAGATTTGTTTTGGTTTCCAACTCATGAAGAAACAGAAGGAATTGTTTTATTAGAAGCCCTAGCTATGAAAATACCTGTTTTAATTCGTGATATACCTATTTATGAGGGATGGCTAGAAGATGGCAAAAATGTATATAAAGCAAGTGGTATGATTGAATTTGAAGATAAAATTCGCGATATAGTAGAAAAAAGATTACCTGATCTAACTATGGAAGGCTATCAGATCGCAAAAGAAAGAGATATTAAGTTAATTGGGGCAAAATTAAAACAAATATATGAAGATGTATTAAATGGCAAGTATGACTAATCATTTATCATCTTTTTTTTCATAAAATTTATATATGGGAAGGATTAAGTTAAAAAAAAGAAAGAAAAAAAATATATTTTTTAAAATAGTTTTTATTTTTGTATTAATATTATTATTTTCTTTATTATTTATCAAATACTTTAGCACTAAAGCATCAGAAATATTATTTTCATATGCCGAATCTGAAACCAAAAGATTAACAACTCTAATTATTAATAAAGCTGTAACAAAACAAATAGCAAGTAATATGGATGTTGATGAAATGTTTGAAATAGTTAAAAATGATAATAACGATATTCAATTAATTACATTTAATTCTATTAATGTTACTAAAATGTTAAACGCTATTACAAATTTAGTTCAACTAAATTTAAAAGCAATAGAAGAAGGCAATATAGACTTATTAGAATTACCTGATGATACTTTATCGGCATATAATGAAGAAAATTTAAAAAAAGGAATTATTTATGAAATACCATTAGGACTAATAACATCTTCATCTCTACTTTCTAACGTTGGTCCTAAAATACCAGTAAAGTTAAACTTAATCGGCGATGTAATAACGGGAGTAGAAAGTAAAGTAAGTGAATATGGGATAAATAATGCCCTATTAGAAGTAGGTATTAAAGTGGAAGTAAGTAGTAGAATAAATTTACCTTTTATATCAAAAAATATTGATGTTAGTACTACTGTTCCAGTAGTAATGAAAGTAATACAAGGAAACATACCTAATATGTATTTAGATAATATTAAAGCCTCATCTAATATTATTGAAAAAAGCATTGAATAATTTGCAATTATAATATAAAATATAATAGGAAGTGTTAAAATGAAACAAAATATTTATGGAATGACTACTAAAGATTTAGAAGAATATTTTATATCGATTAATGATAAAAAATTTAGAGCTGTTCAAGTTTATGAATTTTTATATAAAAAAAGATATAATAATGTTGATGAATTTAGTAATATTGGTAATAATATAAAAGAAAGATTAAAAGAAGATTTCTCCTTTGATAAAATACATTTAGTTACTAAACAAGAAGATGAAGGAGTAAAAAAATATTTGTTTAAATTACAAGATAACGAATATATCGAAAGTGTATTAATGTATCATGATTATGGAATAAGTTTATGTATATCATCACAAATTGGTTGTAATATGGGATGTAGTTTTTGTCAAAGTGGTAGACTTAAGAAAGTAAGAAATTTGGAAAGTTATGAAATGGTTGAACAAATATTATTAGTAGAAGAAGATATAAAAACAAGAATTACTCATGTAGTTATTATGGGAATAGGAGAACCATTTGATAATTATGATAATTTAATTAAATTTATTAAAATAGTTAATAATCCTAAAGGAATTAATCTAGGAACTAGGCATATAACAGTATCTACATGTGGATTAGTTGATAAAATTAAAAAATTTGCAAATGAAGAAGGACAAGTAAATTTAGCAATAAGCTTGCATGCTCCAACTGATGAGTTAAGAAAAAAGATTATGAAAATAGCCAAAGTATATTCGATTAAAGAACTAATGGACGCTATTAAATATTATATAAATAAGACAAATCGAAGAGTAACATTTGAATATATTTTACTAGAAAATGTAAATGATAGTGATAATTGTGCCTATGAATTAGCAAGACTACTTAAAGGAATGAATGCATATGTTAATTTAATTCCTTATAATGAGACTGATAATATTACATATAAACGTACAAAAGACGTGCAAATTAAGAGATTTTATGATATACTTAAAAAAGAAGGTATCACAGTAACCAAAAGAAAAGAATTTGGAAGTAAAGTAGATGCCGCATGTGGACAATTAAGATCAAATTACAATAAATAGAGGTGAATTTATGCAAACATTTTATCTATCAGATCCAGGAAAAGTTAGAACACATAATGAAGATAATGTAACAATATTAAATAATAATAATGAAGAATTTTTACTTGCCGTTGCCGATGGAATGGGTGGACATAAAGCAGGTGAGGTAGCATCTAAAATAGCAATTGATCATTTAGTTGATGAATTTAATAAATTAACTACTTTTGGCAGTAAAGAAAATGCAATTGAATGGTTACGTAACATAGTAGTAGAAATAAATAATATGATTTTTGATTATACCAATAATAATCCAAATAGTAAAGGAATGGGAACAACCCTAGTATTAGCGGTAAAAACAAATGATTATATATTATTTGGAAACATTGGTGATAGTTCAGGTTATGTAGTTAAAAATCAAAAATTACATAAAGTAACTAAAGATCATACTTTAGTAAACTTACTAGTATCAACAGGAGAGCTAACCGAAGAAGAAGCTAGATATCATCCACGAAAAAATGTATTAATGCGTGCATTAGGAGCTAATGATCCAATTGAAATTGATATATTTGATGTAGATCCTAATATCGAAGGAATATTTTTATGTAGCGATGGACTTACAAATATGTTAAGTGAAGAACAAATAGAAAAAATACTAAATAGTGATTTACCAATAGAAGAAGCAGTCGTAAAATTAATAAAAAAGAGTAATTCTCGTGGTGGAACTGATAATATAACAATTGCTTATTTAAAAAAAGAAAGTGGTGATTTATAGTGTTATCAAAGGGGCAAAAAATAAATGACCGATACGAAATCGTAAAGTCAATTGGCGAAGGTGGTATGGCAAACGTTTATTTAGCAACAGATAATATTTTAGATCGCAAAGTTGCAGTTAAAGTATTAAGAGGAGATTTATCAAGTGATGAGAAATTTATTAGACGTTTTCAAAGAGAAGCGTTATCAGTATCTAACTTATCTCATCCTAATATAGTTGAAGTATATGATGTTGGTGAAGAAGATGGACAATATTATATAGTTATGGAATACATCGAAGGAAGAACTCTTAAGCAATTAATTAATAAGCGAGGAGCTTTAACACTACCAGAGGTAATTGATATCATGAGTCAGTTAACAGATGGGCTGTCCCACGCACATGAAGCTTATATAATACATCGTGATATTAAACCACAAAATATAATGATATTAGATAATGGAACAGTAAAAATAACTGACTTTGGAATTGCAGTAGCCGTTAATGCGACTCAACTTACCCAGACAAATTCTGTCATGGGAACAGTTCATTACCTACCTCCAGAACAAGCCAATGGAAAAAGTGCATCAGTAAAAAGTGATATATACTCTTTAGGTATATTAATGTATGAACTATTAACAGGTTCAGTTCCTTTTAAAGGAGATAATGCTGTTGAAATAGCTCTAAAGCATATGAAAGAAAAAATTCCAAGTGTTAGAAAACAAAATCCATTAATACCTCAAAGTGTTGAAAATATAATCTTAAAAGCGTGCGCTAAAAACCCACGTAATAGATACGATAGTGTTAAAGAAATGCATGAGGATGTAATAACAGCAATGGATAAGCAAAATGAAAAAAAATATGTCTATCCTTATCCTGAAAATGATTTAGAAGAAACGAAAGTAATGCCAGTTATTACTAAACCAGAAAATGAAGTTGATCCACCAACTGATGAAGAAGTAGCAGAAGAAAAAAAAGAACCAGAAAAAGAGAAAAAGAAAACTAAAGTTTTAATAGCTTTAGCAATAGTTGTCTTATCATTATTAATAGTTGGAGCAATATTTTGGTTAGTAATATCTAATCGTAACTCTAATGATGTAAGAGTACCTAATGTTGTTAATTTACCACTTGAAGAGGCAATAGAACAAATAGAAAAAGCTGGTTTTAAATATACAACTGAAACAGAAAATAGTGATGAAATAGAAGAAGGACATGTAATTAGAACAACTCCATCAGCGGGTTCAACTAGAAAAAAAGGATCAACCATTGAAATAGTTGAATCAATCGGAGGAGAATATTATACACTAGAAGATTTAACAGGACAAAATTATGCTGAAGTAAAAGCGAAGTTAGAATTATTAGATATTGAAGTAAAAATAGAAAAAAGATCAGTTGATAATCCTGATGATTATAAAGGAAAAGAAAATCTTATTATTGATCAAAGTCCAAAATATAATGCCGATGAAGAGATAAAATTAGAAGCAGGAGATTCAATTACATTATTTTTACCAGATATTGTTGATACTTATCCAGATATGGTAGGAGAAAAATGGACACTAGATGATGCTAAATCATTTGCAGAAGAATATAATATTACTCTAGATATCACAGAAGAAGAAAGTGATGAAGAACCTGGTACTGTTATTTATCAAAATAGACCAGCAGGAGATCCAATAATAAGTGGTGTAACTTTAAAAATAAGAGTAGCAATTGAAAAAGTAGAAGATGATCCACTAGAAGATTTAATACCAGGAATAGATGATAATACCAATAATAATAACAATAATACAAATAATAGAAACAATAACAGTAATAATTAATGTAAAAATCTTATAATAAATAGGAGAGTGGTTAATATGTTAAAAGAGCAAAGCATAAGTATAAAAAATAAAGTAAATGACAAGTTAACTACAAGTAAATACGGGGGTCATTTTTATTAAAAAATAAAATAAATATATATAAAATACAAGGAAATGTTCTATGTAAATAGAATATCTTTCTTGTATTTTTTTGTGTGGAGGAAAAAAATGAAGAAAAGTTATTTAATATTATTAATAGTTATAGGTTTATTTAGTTTAGCTCTATATTCAACATATGCAATGTTTACAGCAAATGTAGAAACTGATGATTTTGTTAATCTATCAGCATCATCTCTACCTACAGAAACTCAAATACTAGAATATGAGAGAATTACGATAAATGCTAAAGATACAAAGATAATTGATTTTAATATAAATAATAATACTACTAGTAATTTATATTATGGAGCATGGTATGAAATGGTAGAACCAACTTCTATTAATGATAATATAATAATAGCAAAATATATAGATAGTGAAAATGAAACGTTTGGAAGTATAAATGCAAGTAGTAAAAAGAAAGTAACATTAATAGTTAAAAATGATACAGATAATAATATAATTATAAATATAGGAGTAGCTTATAGTGAGACTAATAGTTTAAATTTACCAACTAATAGAGAGTTGATAACAGATACTTATGTACCTAATTTAGATACAAGTGGAGCTAATTATCCAAAGCTAGTAGAAAATATGATACCAGTAATGTATAATGGAAGTAACTGGGTAAAAGCAGATAGTGAAAATAGTGATGAAAATTATAAATGGTATGATTATACAAATAAACAATGGGCTAATGCAGTGCTAGTAAGTAGTACAAATAGAAATACATATGTAGAAGCAGAAGCAGGTACTGTAATACCAGAGTCTGAAGTGCTCGCATATTATGTATGGATACCAAGATATAAATATAAAGTATTTAACGTGGCTAAAACGATGGGAACAGATAGTTATAATGCGAAAACAACTGGAATAGATATAGTATTTGAAGAAGGTACGGCATCAACAGGAGAAATAAATTGTAATAACTATTCATTTGCAACTGCCACAAGTAGTGCCACAAATGAGACATGTAGTGGAACAAATGGACAGTATTATACTCATCCAGCCTTTACATTTGGGGATACTGAATTAACAGGAATATGGGTTGGAAAGTTTGAAATATCAGCACCAACAGATAGCTCATGTTATACAAATCAAAGTAATGCAAATTGTGAGACAGCTGATTTAGAACCTAGAACAAAGCCAAATGTAAAAAGTTGGAGATATAATTTCGTAGATAGCTTTGAAGGAGTAATTCAAAATATGCAAAGTAGTGGTAATGAATACGGTTTAAGCACAAATACAAGTAAAGTAGATTCTCATATGCTAAAGAATATAGAATGGGGAGCAGTAGCATATTTAACACATAGTGATTATGGAAGATGCAGTAATGGAAGTTGCAGTGAAATAGGAATAAACAATTACTATAGTGGAAGCAGTAGTAGTAGACAATATAAAACAGGATGTGGATCAAATGCAGGAAGTAGTTCAAGTGGAACATGTAATGAATATACAACAAGTTTAGGAATGAATGCAAGTTCAACCGGAAATATATATGGAATATATGACTTATCAGGAGGAGCATATGAATATGTAATGGGCAATATGTCAAGTGGAAGTGGAAGCTATACATATAATGCAAAATCAGCAGGAAGTAACTTTAGTTATAGTGCATCAACAGCCAAATATATAGATACGTATGCATATGGAATAAGTTATGGTGATCAAACAGCGTACAATCGAGCAAGATTAGGAGATGCGACAGGAGAAGTAGTATCATCATCTTACACTGCATGGAATAATGATTACGCGTACTTCGTCAACTCGGCTAACCCGTGGTTCGCTCGCGGTGGCGGCTATAACTCTGGCTCTAGCGCGGGCGTGTTCGGCTTCTACAACAGCAGTGGTAATGCGCACTCTAACCACTCGGCTCGTGCGGCTTTAATAGCCTACTAAAACAAATGTTTTTAGTAGGTCTTTACAGATTGCTAATATAGACCAAGCATTAATAGTAATAAGTGTAAAAGGACCTAATTTTAAAAGTCCTTTTTACTATAATTAAAATTTAAGTTTTATTAATTTCATATTGATATAAAGATTTATAATCTTTATTATGTTTTAGTAACTCACTATGAGTACCTTCATCGACTATTTTACCATTTTCCATAAATAATATTCTATCACAATTAATAATAGTAGATAATCTATGTGCAATAATTAAAATAGTGTAGTCTTTATGTAAATTAGCAATAGCCTTTTGTATATTATTTTGAGTCTCATTATCTAAAGCACTAGTAGCTTCATCAAATAAAATAATTTCTGTTTTTTGAATAAAAGCTCTAGCAATAGCTAATCTTTGTTTTTGTCCACCACTTAAATTAACACCACCTTCACCAATAATAGTGTCATAACCATCCTTTAAAGTTGAAATAAATTCATCTAAGCACGCTAATTTACATGCTTTAATCATTTCCTCATCTGTTAAATCATTTTTAACTATTTTTAAATTATCTCTAATACTCATATGAAATATATATGGATTTTGCGATATAACTGTAATATTATTTCTAATACTTTCTTTATCTAGATCATTAATATTAATTCCATCAATCATAATTGAACCACTATCGATTTCATATAGTTTACATAATAAATTAAATATAGTAGTTTTACCAACACCACTCTTACCAACAAATGCAATCATTTCATTCGCATTAACTTTAAAACTAGCATGATTAATTATTAATTTATCATCAGTATAACCAAAACATACATCTTTAAAAACAAAATCACCATTAACTTTATCTAAGTGTTTTTTACCAAATTTTTCTTTTTCAAATTCTTTATTATTAAATATAGCAAAGATTCTATCACAAGCCAAATTAAATGTTCTTACATAGTCTAATATAGATCTAATACTAAATAGTAATGATAAAGAAAAGTGTCTATATTGATAAATAATTATACCAACAGCAATAGTAATATTATTTATATAAATAAAATATACAATAAATACAATAAGTATAAAGTTAAATAAAGTATCTAAAGTTTTTTCAACGACATGAAAAATATCATAAGTTGTAGAAAGTTGATAATTTTTTTCATTTAACTGATTAATATTATTTTCAAATTTGTTAATAAAATTTTTCTCACAATTAAGCATTTTTATATCTCTAATACCTCTAATTAACTCTGTAGCAAAACCAGAAGTATTTTCTTTTATATCATGATATTCTCTATCTATTACATCTATTTTTTTATTATTTAAAACCATTAAATAAAAACGAATAATCATAAAAATACAAATTAATATACCTATTTGATAATTTAAAATAAAAATAATAATAGTAATACCAAAATTTTTAATAATATCATTAAATCGATCTACTCCTTGAGTAAAAATAGAAGAAGCAACATGAGCATCATTAGTAAGTCTTTCAATAAATACACCATTAGAATGCTTATCAATACTAGAAAGTTTTATTTTTAATATTTCTTTTCCCATATTAATCTGAATTTTACTAATAACAATTTTAGAAAATTTATTTAATGTAAAATTAGATAAAAAATTAATTAAAATTTGAAAAAGTTCAATAAACAAAATAAAAAAAGCATAAAATAATACTAAGTTTAAATTACTACTAGTAAGATTAGTTAAGACTAAAGCAGATAAGGCTGGAACAATAATTCCTGTTATACTATAAATAAAAGATAATATAAAATATAAAACTATGTATTTTCTACAACCATAAGAATACTTATATATTCTTTTAAAATTTTTAAAGAATTTCATAATACACCTCAAAAATATTATACAATATAATAAATAAATAGTAAAATAATATATAATAATATAATGACATTTTTAAAAAAATTTGATACAATTTAATAGAAAGAGGTAATAATGAAAGGGTTAATTGTTAAAAATATTAGTAATGATTATTTAGTAAAAACAAATAATGGAACTTATTTATGTAAACCAAGAGGAAAATTTAGAAATGATAAAGTAACTCCTGTAGTAGGAGACCAAGTAATAATAGATATAGATAATAAATATATATTAGAAATATTAGATAGAAAAAATAGATTAATTAGACCTAGTGTTGCTAATATAGATCAAGCATTAATAGTAACAAGTGTAAAAGATCCTAATTTTAGTACTAATTTGTTAGATAAACTATTATTAGTGGTATCTTATAACAATATAGAACCAATTATTTGTCTAACTAAATTAGATTTATTAACAGATGAAGAAAGAAAAAAAATAAATGAGTATATAGACTATTATACAAAAGTAGGTTATCAAGTTGTAACTAATGAAAGTAAGAAAAACTTCAAAGATATTTTCAAAAACAAACTAACTGTCATAACAGGACAATCAGGCGCAGGTAAATCAAGTTTACTAAATATGTTAGATAAAAATTTAGAGTTAAAAACAAATGAAATTTCCAAAGCTCTAGGTCGTGGTAAACACACAACTAGACATACTGAATTATATGAAATAAATGGTGGTTATGTAGTTGATACACCAGGTTTTTCTGCTCTTGATTTATCTAATATTCCTAAAATAGCTATTAGGGATAATATGAAAGAAATGTTTGATAATTTAGATAATTGTAAATATCGAGATTGCATGCATATAAAAGAAGACGGTTGTTGTGTTAAAGAAAAAGTAAAAAATAATGAAATATTACTATCAAGATATAATAATTATAAAAGTTTTATAGAAGGAAAGTGATAATATGCAAATATCTAGTTCAATCTTATCAACATCTGATAAAAAAGAAGCGATTAATAAATTAAATAATACTAATATAGATTATATACATTTTGATATAATGGATGGCTTATTTGTTGCTAATAAAGCTTTTAGCATAGAAGAAATAAAAGAATACGCTAAAATAACTAATAAAAAAATAGATGCTCATTTTATGGTTGAAAACCCAATATATTTTCTAAATAATTTAAAAGACATAGACTTTGATATATTTACTTTTCACATAGAAGTAGATAACGTTGATGAAATCATAAAAAAATTAAAAAAAACACATTACAAAATAGGATTAGCTATTAAACCTAATACTAATATTAATACATTAAAACCTTATTTAGATGATATTGACTTAATTTTAATTATGAGTGTCGAACCAGGTTTTGGAGGACAAAAGTTTATAGAAAATACATATGATAGAATTAAAGAAATAAAAGAAATGATTAAAGATAAAAATATTTTACTAGAAGTAGACGGTGGAATAAATAATAGTAATATTAAATCATTAGATGTAGATATATCAGTAGTGGGATCTTATATTACTAATAGTAATAACTATCAAATACAAATAAAAAATTTAAAATAGTATAAAATTATTTATTTTATACATAATAATAATGGTGAAGAAAATGAATGAAAATATTATTGATAAAGAAAAACAAGAAAAAATAAAAGAATCTTATGAACAAGGAATTATTTATTATGAAGAAATAGAAGAAAAAAAACAAGAAAGAGACTAAATATCATTATTTAATCTCTTTTTAATTTAAACTATTTTGATTAGTTACTTGCTCATCTGAATTATCACTACTAGATGAATCTTCTCCATTATCAGGAGTTTGTTCAGAACCATTATTATTATCATCAACAGGAGTATCTGGATTATCTATTTGTGAATCATCATTAGTATTATCCTCTCCATCACCAATAGAAGGATCATCTATTTGAGGATCATCTACTTGAGGTTTATCTTCTACTGGTGGAGTCTCATTATCGATAATCTCCTCTGGTTCTTTAGTAGCTTCTTCTTTTTTATCATTAGAATTATTATTACCAGAATTAGTATAAACTTTATCAGGATTTTTAATATCAGTTGCCTCTTTATCATAACTACCATCAAGCATTTGACCACTAACGACTTGATTAATAAGATCAATGGCATCATTAACACTACTATCATCTGGTATCATAACATATAATTTTTGACCCTTATAAGAATAAGTATATTCACTTGCACCAGTACCAGATAAAACATTACTTGTAATATTCCAACTAGCATTATCATTAAGTTGCATCTTAATTAAACTAGTAATATCATTATCAGTCATATTAGTCTGGAAAGTATCTTTTAGAGAATTAATAACATTACTATATTTAGTAATAGAACTAAAACTAGTTAACTTTCTAATAATACCATCAATAACTGCTTGCTGATTTTTAGCTCTAGAAATATCACCTTCTGGTAAAGTTTTTCTTTCTCTAGCAAAACCTAAAGCCTGATTACCATTCATATGATTATATCCTTTGTAAAACTGATAACTACCAATATATGATACAAAACTATATTCTGAATAAACATCAACGCCTCCAATTGCGTCTATAATATTTTCTAAAGTAGTAAAGTTAACTCTAAAATAATAGTTAATATTAATATCTAATAATTCTTCTATAGTATTAATAGACATATCAATTCCATATATACCAGCATGCGTCAATTTATCTTTATAACCAGTTGTATTATATAGTTGTACATAATAGTCTCTTGGAATAGAAGTCATAAGAATTTGTTTAGTTTTTGGATTAATAGTTAAAACTATATTAACATCACTACGACCAACATTAGAAATATCACCAGCAGTATCAATACCACTAATTAAAATGTTAAAAGTATCTTCAGTAACATTAACATTACCATCTCTATTATCTATTTTAGTAATAATTTTTATTTTATCAATAATTTTAAATAAATCTTCATAATTAGGATTTTCTTCCAATATCATATTATAGTTAGATTCTTCAATCAAACCAGAAGTTAGTTTTTTATCAATCATATCATCAAATACTAAATGATAATTATCATATTCAATATTCTCAATATCAATTTTCTTATTAATTTTATCTAAAGCTTTATTAATACTAGTTATCTCATTTTTTACATAACCAATATCTAAACCATCTAAATCATCTAGTTTAGAATAATCACTATCTTTTAATGCTAAAACTAAAAATGTTTCGGTTTTATAATTATCTTTATTAAAATAACTTAAAAAATTATAAGTAGTAGATAAATAATAAATGACAAAGCCAGATATTATAATAAAAACAATTGATAAAAGATAGCCAATCTTTTTCTTTTTTAGTAGACAAATACTAATTATAAGATTAAATACTATAACTAAAATAAACGCTACAATTAGGTATTTAAATGGTAAAATATTTAAAATACTAACCATTAATAATACCACAATAGATAATAGATAATTTATAATTAAAAATAATTTATTTAATTTCTTTTTCTTTTTTTTATGCATTTTTCTCCTCCTTTTTACGAGTTTATTATAACATCACTTTATTTATATGTAAATGAATTTGAATAACCATTTTTTTCAAGTGTCAAGTAGTTTTTTAGCAATTACTCTTGATTATTGCTAAAAAAGTGTTATAATATTATATGAAAGAAGGGATATAATGAAAAACAAACAATTTAAAACTGAAACAAAAAAATTATTAGACTTAATGATTAACTCAATTTATACTAATAAAGATATATTCTTAAGAGAATTAATATCAAATGCAAGTGATGCGATTGATAAATTATATTATCGTTCTCTAACAGATAAAAATATTAAAGTAAAACACAAAGATTTAGAAATATTCATAAGCCTTGATAAAGAAAAAAGAACAATAACAATTGAAGATAATGGCTGTGGAATGACAAAAGAAGAATTAGAAGAAAATCTTGGAACAATTTGTAAAAGTGGTTCAGAGATTTTTAAAGAAGAAAATGAAAAAAAGAAAAATATCGATATCATTGGACAATTTGGTGTAGGATTTTATTCTGCATTTATGGTTAGTGATGAGGTTAGAGTAGAAAGTAAAGCATTAGATAGTAATGAATCTTATTTGTGGATATCTAATGGTATGGATGGTTATACAATTGAGTCTAGTAATAAAAAAGAAAATGGAACAATAATTACTCTAAAATTAAAAGAAGATACTGAAGATGATAATTATTCACATTATCTAGAAGAATATGAGATAAAACATTTAGTTAAAAAATATTCTGATTATATAACTTATCCTATTAAAATGGTATGTACACATAATCATTTAAATGATAAAAAAGAAAATGTAGAACATAAAGAAGTAGAAACTCTAAATAGTTTAGTACCTATTTGGAAGAAAAATAAAAATAAAATAAAAGAAGAAGAATACAATAACTTTTATATGGAGAAATTTTCTGATTATACAAAACCAGATGATATAATTCATATTAATGCAGAAGGTATTGTAACCTATGATGGAATACTATTTATACCAGGATCAACTCCATATACTTATTATACTAAAGAGTTTGAAAAAGGTTTACAACTATACTCAAATGGCGTATTAATTATGGATAAATGTAGTGATTTATTACCAGATTATTTTAGCTTTGTTAAAGGAGTAATTGATAGTCCAGACTTAAAACTAAATATATCAAGAGAAACATTACAACAATCTAAAGTATTAAAGTTAATTGCCAAAAATGTTGAAAACAAAATTAAAAAAGAATTAGAAAACTTGAAAGATAATGATCGTAGTAAATATGAAAAAATTTATAATAACTTTGGCGTTCAACTAAAATATGGAATTTATAATAATTTTGGTATGGATAAAGAAAAACTACAAGACTTGTTATTATTCTACTCATCAGTAAAAAAAGAAATGGTAACATTAAAAGAATACGTATCAAGAATGAAAGAAGATCAAGACAAAATATATTATGCAACCGGTGATACAACTGATAAAATAGATATGTTGCCACAAGTAGAAATGTTTAAAGAAAAAGGCTATGAAGTATTATATTTAACAGATGTAGTAGATGAGTTTACTATGCAATCAATTGTCGAATACGAAAATAAGAAAATAGTAAATGTGGCAAGTAATGAGGCAAATATAAATGATGAAGATAAAGAAAAATTGGAAAAATTAAATTCTGATAATCTAGATATGTTAAAAACAATGAAAGAAGCAATTGATGAGGTAAGTGATGTAAAATTTACCAATAGACTTAAAAATCATCCCGTATGTCTTACTAACGAAGGAGCAATCTCTAGTGGTATGGAAAAAACATTAAATGCTTTATCAAAAGAAAAAATAAATGCTAAATTAGTATTAGAAATTAATGAAAATCATCCAATTAGTAAAAAACTTCAAGATTTATATAAAACTGATAAAAAACAATTAGAAGAATATTCTAAAGTATTATATGCTCAAGCTCGTTTAATTGAAGGATTAAATATTGAAAATCCAACTGAAATAAGTAGCATTATATGTAATTTAATAGCAAAATAAAAAGCTCTATAAAATTCATAGAACTTTTTTTTAACTTAATGCTTTTTTAATAGCTCTAGCCTCTCTAGCGCTAGTTTTAATTTTTAAACCGCCAATATTAAATGTTTGCATATTAACCTTTTGAGGTTTTTTAGTAATCTTTAGACAGTTTGGTCTATTATTAGCAAAATTAGTCTTTTTATTTGTTACTTTTATTGCCATATTATCCCTCCTTAAACAAGTAAGTTAATTCTATCAAAAAAAATTAAGTTAGTCAATAGTTTTATTATTTTTAATAAATTCTCTTAATATTTTAGTAGTAGCCCTTTTTTCAATTCTAGAAACATAACTACGAGAAATACCAAGCTTCAAAGCTATTTCTTTTTGAGTCAACTCATCTTTAGAATTTAGACCGTATCTACTTTCTAGTATTTCTCTTTCTCTTTTAGTCAAAACATTTAAATATTTTCTTAATAATTTAATATTATCATTCTTATGAATTTCTAAAGCATAATCTGGATCTTCAGTCTTTAAAACATCTAAAATAGTAACCTCATTACCATCCTTATCAAAACTAATTCCCTCATAAATACTAACATTTTTAGAGTTTTTCTTATCGCCCCTAAAATACATTAAAATCTCATTTTCAGCACATTTAGCGGCATAAGTAGTAAGCTTTACATTCTTATTAGGAGAATAAGTATCAATTCCTTTAATTAAACCAACAGTTCCAATTCCAATTAAATCATCAACATCATTAGTACTAGTTTCAAACTTCTTAACTATATGTGCAACTAATCTTAAATTATGTTCAATTAACTTCGCCCTAGCGTCCTTATCTCCAGCTTTAGCTAACTTAATATATTTTTCTTCTTCTTCACTAGTTAAAGGATCAGGAAAAACATTATTAGAATAAGCTCCAGTAAAAAAAGCCAAATTATTAGCAATAAAATTAAATATAGTAAATAACATAAACTCCTCCTAATTAAATATATTTACTTTTAGTTATAAAAATGCTAAAATAACCACGGAAGTGATTTGATGACTAAATTAATAGAATTACTAATTGCAGTGGGCTTTTCTTTTATAGCTGTCATAGAAATATATTTGTATTCATCTAGTATATATACTAAATATAAAGTAAATAGATTAAATGAATACGCTAATTATGGGATAAAGAAAAAACCCAAAAAATTAATTCGCGCTAATCAAGAAGAAATAAAAAATAGATATAATAATTATCCAGAAGAAATAAAAAACTATATAGAAGAAATATCTAAAATAGCCACTAAAGAAGAATTAGAACAAATAAAAAGAAATTTAGAAACTCTAAAAATAAATAAAAAGATGAAAAATGTATTTACATTAATAAAATCAGCTGGTTATTATGATGGTATAAATCATAGTATTGCTATAAGTAGATTTAATACTAAAGAAGAACTTTTGTTATTAACAAATCATGAATTAACTCATGCTAGTTCAAGTGGTGGAATGCATAAAAATACATTTTTCTGTGGCTTTAGTCAAATAAGAAATAAAATCTTTTTTGCAGAAGCATTAAATGAAGGTTATACAGAATATTTTAATCAAAAATATATAACTAAAGATAAAAATAATGGTTATAAATATCATGTTCAAGTAGCTAAAATATTAGAATTTATAATTGGTGAAGAAAAAATAAAATCTCTATATTTAAATTCTAATTTAAAAGGATTAGTAAAACAGTTAGAACAATATATAAATAAAGAGAAAATAATTAATTTCATCATTAATCTAGATAAAATATTACTTATTCAAAACCAACTAAATACAACATATATACTCTCATTAGAAGAAAAACAAAAATTGTTAAATTTATATAATGAAATAACTATTTTCTTATATAAAGTTTATTCTAATAAAAAACAAGATAATTATTTTTCAAGTTCCAATAAATTTTTAGAATTACTAGACGAATTAGATAAAGTAAGTTATTTTGAAATAGAGTTTAAAAAAAATATAAAGCATAAAAACTAAAATATTAAGATATGTTTACTTTCATTTATAAAAATGTTAAAATAAATACGGAAGTGATCATATGAGTAACATGATAGAACTACTAATTGCAAATGGCTTCACCTTTATAGGGGCTATGGAAGTATTTTTGTATTCTCTACATATATATACAAAATATAAAGTAAATAGATTAAATAAATATGCTAATTATAGTATAAAGGAAAAACCAAAAAGTTTAATTCGTGCTAATCAAGAAAAAATAAAAAATAGATATAATAATTATCCAGATGAGGTAAAAAACTATATAGAAAAAGTATCTAGAATAGCTACTAAAGAAGAATTAGAACAAATAAAAAGAAACTTAGAGACATTAAATATATATAAGAATATTAAAAATATAAATTTAATACTTAAATTATATGGCTATTATGATGGCAATAATCATAGTATTAATATAAACCAGTACGTAAATAAAAGAAGAAGCTTATCTACAATGAATCATGAATTAACCCATGCTATTTCAAGTGGAGGAGAGTATAAAGATACATTTTTTGTGGGCTTTCACCAAGGAACTAATGACGTCTTAATTGGAAGAGGATTAAATGAAGGTTATACAGAATATTTTAATCAAAAATATATAACCAAAGGTCAAAATAAAAATTATAGCTATAAATATCATGTTCAAGTGGCTAAAATATTAGAATTTATAATTGGTGAAGAAAAAATAAAATCTCTATATTTAAATTCTAACTTAAAAGGGTTAGTAGATGATTTAGCACAATATATAAGTAAAGAGAAAATAATTAATTTTATCATTAATCTAGATAAAATATTAATTATGCAACATAAAATAAGAGCAACAACTATACTTTCATTAACTGAAAAACAAAAATTGTTAAATTTATATAATGAAATAACTATTTTCTTATATAAAGTTTATTCTAATAAAAAACAAGATAATTATTTTTCTAGTTCCAATAATTTTTTAGAATTACTAGACGAATTAGATAAAGTAAGTTATTTTGAAACAAAACCTAAAGAAATAATAGAAGAGATAAAACAAAGTATTAAAAAATAATAAGATAAATATATGAACCAACAAACCATATTGATATTGATACGAAAGAAATGTTAGAGGAAGCTCTTAGCGACTATGCAGGAACTTTATTCTTTATTTCACATGACCGTTATTTTATTAATCAATTAGCTCAAAGAGTAGAAAATATCGAAGAACAAAGTTTTGTTAATTATTTGGGTAATTATGATTATTTTAAAGAACAAAAAGAGAAAAAATTGGTTTTAACACCATCAGCAACTGATAATAAAAAAGGATCGAAAGGAAGCAGATAAGATGAATTTTAAATATCCTCTACCCAATGTGATAAAAGATTTTATTGAAAATGCAGAATTGAAAGAAATAAGTATAGGTTGTTCTGATTCACAAATCATACGTGTGGAAAAGAAGGAAAAGATTTATTTTTTAAAAATTATGGGTGCTAATTTTCTAACGAAAGAGTATGAAAGATTAAAATGGCTACAAGGTAAACTCCCTGTACCCAAAGTTGAAATGTTTATTCAAGAGTTTAACAATGATTATTTGATTACAGAAGAAATAACAGGGAAAATGTTATGTGATGATTATTATATTAATAATCCTGATACAGCCCTTTTAGTATTAAAAAAAGCTTTTGATAAAATTGCTCATGTTAATATAAATGATTGTCCTTTTGACGTTTCTAATGACTATAAATTGTCTTTAGTTACTCAGAATGTTAAAAACGGATTAATAAAAAATGATTCTTTAAAAGAAGAAACATTGAAAAAATTTGGATCAGTAGAAAATGTTTTGAATTATTTGAACGAGAATAAGTTTAAAGAAGAGTTGGTATTTTCTCATGGAGATACAAGCTTGCCTAATATTTTTGGAAAAGAAGATTCTTTTAAAGGCTTTATTGATGTCGGAGAGTGTGGTATTGCTGATAAATGGTTTGACTTAGCAATTTGTGAAAAATCAATATTGCGAAATTATGGAATAGATTATGTTAACAAATTTTACAACGTTTTAGGAATTGAAAGAGATTCTTTCAAAGTTGACTATTACTTATTAATGATGGAATTATATTTGTAAAAAAATTCGATTTTGTATTTTGAACTTAAAGTATATATAACTCTTGTCATTTTTAAAAAGTGTGTTATAATACAAAACAAATTTTGGAGGAAATGTAATAAATTTGAAAGATGAAATAGAAAATAAAAGAAAAAAAGCCTTAGGATTAAATGAAATAAATACCAAAAAAGTATATAAAACAATAATTGGTTATTATAATATAAAATAATAAAAGCTCCAAGAAGAGTAAGTGGTTTTTCAGTTGACATTGTTATTTGTAATATGAATTATTATAATAAGTTGGGTAAAATAGTATAGCATCGCAATTAAAACTGCAAGAAAATTATCAAAAAATTTCACCGTGCCATCGACGTTCCTAAAAACTAGGGTGGAGGAGTCAATAGTTACAATAATAGTAGTTACTATTTATACACAGGTAGTAATTATTGGACAATGACCCGTATTACTTCACAGGCGACTATTACATGTGATCTGCTGGTAAAATCAGGATGGTATCGTGTGTAGGAGTAACGCTGTAAGAACTGTCCTCTTTCTTAAATGAATCACTATGACAGGGACTGGAACCCAAAGTGGTACAATAGAATTGTAAATGTTAATATAAAATTTTATAATTATGTCAAAATTAAAACCTTATAAATTGAGTGAATAAATTTTACTCACTTTTTTTGTACTTTTTCTTGAAAAATTTACAGAAAAGTTAAAAAAAAGTTAAATATTTTTAAAAAATATAGTATAATTATATTGGAAACTATTTTTTTAGTTATCCAACTAAATAGTTCAAATATATATATAACTAATATTAAGGAGAAATAAATATGGATTTATTAATTCCGGATATTTATCAAAAAAGTATTTATACGATAAGTTATTATAAATTAAAACAAAGAGGAATTAAGTGTTTATTATTCGATTTAGATAATACTTGTTCTCCTCTTTTAGTCAAAAAACCCACTATAAAATTAATTGAACTATTTAGTAAATTGAAAGATATGAAGTTTAAGATAATTATATTTTCTAACGCTTCTTATAAAAGAGTAGAGCCATTTAAAAAAGAATTACTAGTAGATTCAGCAGTCCGATGTTATAAACCAAGTAAATCTAAATTCTTAAAAGTAATTAAAAACTTTAATTATGATTTATCGCAAGTAGCTATCATAGGAGATCAATTATTTACAGATATACTTGGTGGTAACAGGGTAGGAATAACAACTATTTTAGTAAATCCGATGTCAACATATGATAAAAATCTTACTAAAATACTTAGAGTACTAGAAAAAAGATGGATGAAAAAGATGGAAAAACGAGCGATATTTAAGAAAGGAAGTTACTATGAGTAAATGTATTGGATGTGGAATAGAAATAAAAGATAAAGATGAAAATAAAGAAATATGTAATAGATGTTTTCGCTTAAAAAACTACGGAGAATACAAAGTAGTAGCTAAAGATAATCAAGAATTTTTAACTATATTAGATGATATTGAAAAAGATGCATTAGTCTTATATGTAACTAGTTTATTTAATCTTAATATCGATTATATTAATAAGTTTAAAAATGTTATTTTAGTTTTAACTAAAAAAGATATTTTACCAAAATCTATAAAAGATGAAAAACTAATTAATTATGTTAAAAACTTTAACATAAACGTATTAGATGTAGAAGTTATTAGTAGTTTAAAAAATTATAATTTAGATAGCTTAATGAATAAAATAAATAAATATAAAACTAATAATAATGTTTATGTAGTAGGTAATACTAATTCTGGTAAAAGTACTTTAGTAAATAAAATAATTAAAAATTATTATAATAGCAACTTAAATATAACTACTAGTTTATATCCATCAACTACTCTTGATAAAATAATTATAAAACTAAATGATGATCTAAATATTATAGATACTCCTGGTATAGTAGATTATCATAGTTTTATACACAATATAGATTTAAGCTTACTTAAGAAAATAACTCCTAAAAAAGAAATAAAACCACGTGTATATCAAATAAATAACAAAGGAAGTATTTTAATTGATGATTTAGTTAGAATTGATTATGAAACTACTGATAATAGTATGGTTATATATATAGCTAATAATATAAAAATAAGTATAGCGGGTAAACAAAACGATAAATTAAGAGAACTAAATTATCAAGAATTAAAATTAGATAAAAATATGGACATAGTTATTCCAGATTTATGTTTTATTAAATTTAAAAATGAAGTTAATCTAAAAATATATATAAAAGATAATGTAATAGTAAAAAAACGAGCTAATTTAATTTAGTTCTTTTATTTACAATATAATTTAAAAATGCTATAATGAATATGAGTAAAGGAGTGGAAAAAATGTTAAAAAGAATGCGTAATAATTTGTTATTAACTTTTATATTAACTTTATTATTTGGAATAATATTAGTATTTGAAACAAATGAATTTTTAATGACTATTAACTATGTAATAGTATCTATTCTATTAATTATTGGAGTAATTGAAATAATATCATATATTTATAGTAAAGCTTATAAAGAAAATGAATATTATGGTCTAATTATGGGAATTATATGCATTTGGTTAGCAATATTATTTTATTTATATTATACAACTATAATTTTATTCTTACCAATTGTTTTATCTTTATATGCATTTATTATCGGAGTAATTACACTTATAAAATTTATAGAAAGAAAAACTAAATTATATTTAATAACATCTATCTTATCATTTGTATTAGGAATAGCCTTAATGTTTATGCCTTGGTTTACAATAGATGTATATTTTAAAATTGCTGGTATTTATATAATTTATACATCAGTAATTTATATATTAGAAATTAGAAAAATAAAAAAAAGAAAGGATGATTAGATGGATAATAATTTAAAAGAAGCTTTAGAACAAGAGAAGTTAAGACAAAAAAATAATATTGAATTAATTGCATCAGAAAACTATGTATCAGAAGCAATATTAAAGTTACAAGGAAGCATTTTAACCAATAAGTATGCAGAAGGATATCCAAATAAAAGATATTATGGCGGATGTCAGTATATTGACATATTTGAAAATAAAGCCATTGAATATGCTAAAAAATTATTCAATGTTAAATATGCAAATGTTCAACCACATTCAGGAAGTTCAGCTAATATGGCAGTTTATAAAGCTTTATTAAAACCAAATGATAAAGTCCTTGGAATGAATTTATCACATGGTGGACATCTAACACATGGTCATCCTCTTAGCTTTAGTGGCTTTGAATACCAAGCAGTTTATTATAATGTTAATAAAAATACAAATTTAATAGATTATGATGAATTAAGACAAATAGCATTAAAAGAAAAACCCAAGATGATTATTGCCGGAGCAAGTGCTTATTCTAGAGTAATAGACTTTAAAAAAATTAGAGAAGTAGCCGATGAAGTAGGGGCTTATTTAATGGTAGATATGGCACACATCGCAGGACTAGTAGCAACTGGACTACATCCATCACCAATAGAATATGCCGATGTAGTAACCTCTACAACTCACAAAACACTTCGTGGTCCACGTGGAGGGATAATCCTTACTAATAATGAAGAGATAGCCAAAAAAATAGATAAAACTGTTTTTCCTGGTATTCAAGGAGGACCACTTATGCACATCATCGCTGCAAAAGCTCAATGTTTTTATGAAGCATTACAACCAGAATTTAAAGACTATCAACAACAAGTGTTGAAAAACATTAAAGCCCTTGCAGATTCTTTAAAAGAAGAAAACTTTGAAATAATAACTGGAACTACTGATAATCATTTAATTTTAGTAAATGTAAAGAGCAAATTAAATATAACTGGTAAAGTAGCAGAACAAATATTAGATAAAATATGTATAACTGTAAACAAAAATACTATTCCGTATGATGAAGAAACCCCATTTAATACTAGTGGTATTAGATTAGGAAGTCCTGCTATGACTACTAGAGGATTAAAAGAAGAAGACTTTAGAAAAATAGGAAAGATAATTTCTCAAGCGCTAGATAATAGAGATAATGATGAAAAATTAAAAGAACTAAAAGAAGAAGTATTACAAATAACTAATAAATGTATATTCTAAAAAAAATGACTCAAAAGTCATTTTTTTTTATCTACTAGAAGCTCTAGGACCAACTTCTTCGATAAAATCATCATCAACCGCTCTTTTATCATATACAGAAGTTAAATCTTCCATTACTTGTTTATAAATACGAGGATTTTGCATCCTATATTGTTCTAATTTAGAACGACAATCAATACTTTGTTTTAATGTATTAAGTATTTGAGAATAAGTATCCTCCTTCATAACGTCCTCATTTACTTCTACCTTTTCAAATTCTACAGTCTTATTATCTTCAACTCTAGTTGGTTTTATATCATTAACTTTAGCTACAACATCTTCTTTAATATCACTAACTTTAGCACTAACTTCTTCTTTTACATCAGCAATCTTATCAATTACTTCATCTTTTTTTTGTATAGCAGTCTCTTTTAAATTACTAAAAGTATTAATTGAATTTTTCTTAAATTGCATAAAAACTAGTTTTGGTAAACTATATCTATTTAAACCATTTTCACCATAAGAAACTTTTTTATTTTCAAGACGCATATATAAATCTGAAATGTTTTTCAAATAATAACTTTTATTAAAAACATTACCTGCATTAACATTATGATAAGTATCAGCTAAAGCATCTTGAGTATTTTCAATATTATCAATTTTTTGCTCTAATAACTCATCTTTAGTACTTTGTTCAACATAATTATCTAACTTATTACCAAGATTAAAATTATTTACATTACTTAAATTCTTAATAGCCTTATCAGAAATTTTTTTAATGAAATCTTTACTTACAGAAAATAAAACAGAACCCGTTAAAATAATTTTTGCCTTAAAGCCCAATAAATTATTTAAATCTTTCCCATTATAAGGTTTCATATCTTCATCCCCTTTTACTTACATAAATCAAATAAAACATTTTTGATTTCATTTAAGGTATTTTGATCTGTAATATTGGCAAATTCAATACTTCCATCAGGTCTTTCAATAACTTCTGAAGTAGCAATAATAACATTTCCATTCGCATCTTCTTGGTTTTCAGTATATGCAACATAATCTTTTCCATTAGAATTAAGAGTAAAATAATTTAGTACTTCAACTCTTTTTTCCATCCCGTTACTATCAATAATTGTTATATAATTTTTATCTTCCATGTCTAACACTCCTTTATTCTTCTACGATAATAATTTTACTATAAATAAGTATCTTTGTCAATCAAAAATAATGTCAAATAACTACTATAATTTTATTTGTTTTTTATTATGTTCATATTTATCGATAATTTTATTTACTTTATCATAATTAATCGTATCATAGTTTTTAATCTTTGAAATAACACCAGAAGTTTGATTATACTCATTCATATGAGAATAATATTTAGTAAAAAATTCTTTCTCCATTATTTGCAAAACATCTTTATATAAGAAAGCTGCTTCAATTGAAATAGAAGTTTTTAAAAAATCAAAAATCATTTTCTCATCATTAATAAAGGCAATTTGTATAATTGTATCTTCTTTAAAAATATCAGCAAGACGACTAACTATAAATACTTCTTTAGATAACCACAACCACTAGTTTTAAAACCATATTTCAAAGCTAATTTTCTTGTTAAAAACTCATTTATTCCTTCTTTTAAAGAAATACTACCACCACTACCACAAAAATGCATAACTTCATGAAGTAATAAATCTTCAAAATAATCTTCTAAAGTAGCACCGGAGACAATCAGATGATTTAAATAGGTAAGAAAAGTATTATTATTAATAATTAAATTACTATTATCATAAGTCTTATGATTTTTATCAATACCATAATTAGGAAGTTTACTAATTTCATTAAAAACATCTAAAGCAGAAAGTGGCATATGAATCATATTAGAAGAAGCATAACCATTAATAGAGTTAAAATTATGTATATTTATTATTTTACTATAATCTTTAATATTTTCTAAATACATAAGTCTATTTTTAGGAATAAAACGTCCATATTCTCTTATAATTGCATTAATATAAATTTTAAGTTTTTGAGTTAAAACATCGTGAATATCTTTAATATTATTTTTCATATACCTCACCATTTATATCATAACATAAATAATGAAAATAAGGAAATATAACTGTAAAATATTGGACTTATTTTAAATATGTGTTATAATAACCATGGGTGATAATTATGATCGATGTAAAAGATTTATTCATAAAAAATTATATTGATAAGGAAGTAGAAATAGAAGGATGGGTAAGAAATCATCGTAAACAAAAAGAATTCGGTTTTATTGATTTTAACGATGGAACTTATTTTAAATCAGTACAAGTAGTATACGAAGAAGATATAAAAGACTTTTTAGAAATTCAAAAAATTAAAGTCGGAAGCTCTATTAAAGTAATAGGAACTTTAATTAAATCTCCAAAAGAAGAACAAGCATTTGAAATACACGCTAAAAATATTACATTACTAGGAGATTGTCCAGAAGATTATCCAATTCAACCAAAAAGACATACAAAAGAGTTCTTAAGAGAACAAGCATATTTAAGACCAAGAACAAACTTATTTAATGCAGCCTTTAGAGTTCGAAGCATCGCAGCCATGGCTATTCATACATATTTTCAAGAAAGAGGATATGTATATGTCCATACTCCATTACTAACCGCTAATGATGGTGAAGGAGCAGGAGAGATGTTTTTAACAACAACAATGGATTTAAATAACATAAAAAAAGATGAAGAAGGTAAAGTTGATTTTAAAGATGACTTTTTTGGTAAAAAAGTTGGACTAACAGTAACTGGACAACTAGAAGCAGAAGCTTTTGCTATGGCTTATAAACGAGTATATACTTTTGGCCCAACCTTTAGAGCGGAAAATTCAAATACAAAAACTCACGCTTCAGAATTTTGGATGATTGAACCAGAAATAGCATTTTGTAATTTAGAAGAACTTATGAATATAGAAGAAGATATGCTAAAATATATTGTAAATTATGTATTAGAAAACGCCAAAGAAGAAATGGAATTTTTAGATAAATTTGTAGAAAAAGGCTTAATAAAAAAATTAGAAAAATTATTAAATTCTAAATTTATTCGTCTTACTCACGAAGAAGTAATAACACTACTTAAAAAAGCAGATACTAAATTTGAATTTAAACCAGAATATGGAGAAGATATTGCCAAAGAACATGAAAAATATTTAACTGAATATTATGATGCTCCTGTTTTCATAACTAATTGGCCTAAAGATATAAAAGCATTTTATATGAAATTAAATGATGATAATAAAACAGTAGCCGCTGTTGATTTAGAAGTACCAGGAGCAGGAGAATTAATGGGTGGTTCGCAAAGAGAAGAAGATTATAATAAACTACTTAATAGAATGCAAGAGTTAAACATGGAAACAAAAGGCTTAGAATGGTATTTAAATTTAAGAAAATATGGAACTTGTATCCATTCTGGTTTTGGTATGGGCTTTGAAAGATTATTAATTTATTTAACTGGAATTGATAATATTCGTGATGTTCTACCATTCCCAAGAACTCCTAATAATTGTGATTTTTAATAAATATATAAAAAGAAGAAGGGATTAAATGAATAAAATAGGTCTAATTGTTATATTAATAATTGTATTAATATTAACATCGATTAGTATATATATATTTGTAAGTAAAGAAGAAAAACCATATAATGAAAATAACAACAATATAAATACAAACACTAATCCAAATGAAAATAATAACGAAGAAGAATCACTAAATAATAATGATATTTTTGGTATGTATTATGATAAAGCAAATGAATTATTAAAAAATATGAATATAGATGAGAAAATCAGTCAAACTCTATTAGTTAGATATCCAGATAATGCCAAAGATATATTAGAAAAATATCAATTTGGAGGTTATGTCTTTTTTGAAAAAGATTTTACTAATAAAACCAAACAAGAAGTACAAAATATGATAAATGAACTACAAGAAGTTAGTAAAATACCAATTTTAACTGCCGTTGATGAAGAAGGTGGAATAGTAAACAGAATTAGTACCAACCCTAATTTAGTAGAAACTCCATTTTTATCATCACAACAATTATATAAACAAGGTGGATTTGATTTAATTAAAAAAGATACAATAAATAAAAGTAAAATACTGTCTGATTTAGGAATAAACCTAAATTTAGCGCCCGTAGTAGATGTCTCAACTAATCCAAATGATTATATGTATAATAGAACTATTGGACAAGATACAACTATTACTAGTACTTATGCAAAAACAGTAATTGAAGCCAGTAAAAATACTAGAGTATCTTATACTCTAAAACATTTTCCGGGCTATGGAAATAATGTTGACACACATACAAGTTCATCTTTAGATAATAGAACTTTAGAAGATATAAAAACAAATGATTTGCCACCATTTGAAGCCGGAATAAAAGCTAAAGCAGAAGCGGTATTAATTAGTCATAATATAGTAAATAGTATTGATAAAAATAATCCAGCCTCTCTATCAGAAAGTGTTCATAAACTCTTAACTGATGATTTAGATTTTAATGGGATAATAATTACTGATGCAATTGATATGGGAGCAATTACAAATATAGAAAATGTCAGTTCTAAAGCTCTAAAAGCAGGAAATCATTTAATTATTACCACTAATTATTTAGAAAGCATTAATGATATTAAAAATGCTGTTAATAATAATGAAATAAGTATAGAAGAGTTAGATAAAGTAGTTATAAAAATTCTTGCTTGGAAATATTATAAAGGATTATTATAGCAAATATAAACAAAAGCCATATATTATATTGGAGGTAATATATGGTTTTTGATTACAGTTTTGGAAATAATTATTATAAATATTACGATACTAAAGGAGTAAAGAGTACAATATATAATATAATGGCTCCTGAACAATCACAAAAGATGCAACCTGGTATGGAATATTTAATGACCCCACGTCCAATTTTTGATAATCCTAACTATAAAGGAAGCGATAAATTAAAAGATAAAGTTGCAATAATAACGGGAGCAGATAGTGGTTTAGGAAAAGCATGCGCAATAGCGTTTACAAAAGAAGGAGCAAAAGTAGTAATAGTATATTATAACGAACATAAAGATGCGCAAGAAACAAAAGAATATATAGAAAAATTAAATGGAGAATGTTTATTAATACCAGGAGATTTAACCGATAAAAATTTCTCCAAAGAAATTGTAAAACAAACTCTAAATAGATTTGGTAAAATAGATATACTAGTAAATAATGCAGGAGTACAGTTTCAACAGGATAAACTAGAAAATATAACAGATGCCCAATTTGATCTAACAATGAGAGTAAATGTATATGGAATGTTTTACTTAACTAAAGAAGTTTTACCTTATTTAAAAAGCGGAGCATCGATAATTAATTTAACATCAGTAACAACATTTTATGGTGATCCACAATTAATAGATTATGTAACGACTAAAGGAGCAATAGTAGGATTTACCAGAGCTTTAGCAAGAAATCTAGCTTTAAAAAACATAAGAGTAAATGCAATAGCACCGGGATTTTTTTGGACACCATTACAGCCTGCATGTTGGTCAAAAGAAAAAATACCATCATTAGGAGCAGATTCTGCAATGGCTAGAGGAGCTATGCCATATGAATTAGCCCCAACTTTCGTCTTTTTAGCATCATCAGATTCAAGTTATTTAACAGGTCAAGTAATCCACAACAATGGTGGACAAATAATGGGATAAAAATACTTGAAAAAAGTAAACTAATATGTTAAAATTAACCTATGAGAAAGTAGGTGGTTAATATGTGTATAAAAAATAAAGTAAATAACAAGTTAACTACAAGTAAATACGGGGGTCATTTTTATTATTAAATGTTATAAAAAATGTATGTGAAATACAAGAAAATGTTCTATGTAAATAGAATATCTTTCTTGTATTTTTTTGTGTTTAAAGGAGTGAAAAAATATGAGAAAAGGTTATTTATTATTATTAATAGTTATAGGTTTATTTACACTGGCTTTATATTCAACATATGCGATGTTTACTGCTAGTATAGAAACAGATAATTTTGTTAATTTATCGGCTTCATCACTACCTACAGAAACAAGAATACAAGAGTATGAGAGAATAACAATAAATGCAAATGATACTAAGATAATAGACTTTAATATCAATAATAATACAACTAGTAATTTATATTATGGAGCATGGTATGAAATGGTAGAACCGACTTCTATTAATGATAATATAATTATAGCTAAATATATAGATAGTGAAAGTGAAACATTTGGAAGTATAAATGCAAGTAGTAAAAAGAAAGTAACATTAGCAGTAAGTAATCAAACAGATAATAGTATTATTATAAATATAGGAGTAGCCTATAGTGAGACTAATAGTTTAAATTTACCAACTAATAGAAATATAATAA
>CALVSA010000014.1 GCA_944358825.1 uncultured Bacilli bacterium | reverse complement strand
AGTATAACACAAAAAATTATTTTTTAAAACTATTTACGATAAACTAATTTATTTATTCTTGGTGTTTCTTCTTTAATTTTTGTTAACTGCCAAATATTCTCATCTATATTGGGAAAATATTTAGTTGGATTATCTATTTTATCATCAACTATATTTGTTATTATTTTATCTGCATAAAATAATGCTTCTTTTAAAAACTTATAATCGCCAATTAAATATAGTTCTTTATCATCAAATAAATTATTATTAATTAGATGATTTAAGCTTTTAAAGCATTCAACATCAATAGTTTTAGATAAATTATTTTTAGTAATTAAAATTATTCTTATATTATTAAGATAATCTATATTTCTAAAAAAATATTCTTCATTTGTAACAACGATTTTATTTTGTAATTTTTCATTGTCAAAAATAGGATTTAACCTTCTATACGAATTTTCCATCGCATAATCACTTTGCATAGTGGCATAGACAATTAACATATTACCCCCTTATTAGTTTTTTTACTTTATGATATAATTCTTCATTTATATCTTCTACTTTTCTAATTTCTTCCTTGTTTGTACAATTTATTATATCATAATTATAAAGATTGGCAAGTTCTAAATAAGCTTTTTCACCATTTTTCAAATAAACTTCATCATTTTCAACTACATCTGGAATTTCTTGTCTATTCTTTTTTAATATACAAGCTTGTTCATATGGCATATATAATAAATATGTAGCATCAGGATATGGTAATTTATTTAAAACATATTCTTTTTGTTTTATTATCTCATACATTTCTAAACGTTGTTTTTTATCTAAAATCATTCCACCACGATGTGCCATATTAGATGTAACATAACGATCTAGAATTACATTTATACCTCTATTTAGTAAAGCATTTATTTTGGGTAAATTATACCTGCGATCAGCAGCATATAAATCTATGGCCACTAATGGGTCGATATTGGCACCTTCTTCAAACCAACTTCCAATACCATCTTTAAAATATTCATTGCATAAATAACTTTTTCCAAGTAGACAAGCCCCTATAATAGCGCCTGTTGGACTATCATACATAGGAAAAGAAATACTTGATACTTTTATATTATCTTTTCTTAGTCTTTCTAATAATAAACTTGTTTGGGTTGCTTTTCCTGAACAATCCGTTCCTTCAATTGAAATTAATTTTCCTTTTTCTAGTTTGTTTTTTCTTATATATTTTATATGAGTATAACTAATTTCATTTTCAATATTATTATCTATTATTTGTTTGTTATAATTTGTTTCATTAAATTTTGGAAAATAAGTATCTGCTTTAGTAGTAGCATCTATTTTTGTTATATATAATTCATCAGCAATGTCAATAAATGTTTTATATACTTGTTCTCCTCCAATTATATATAAATCTTCTTTATATTCATTTTTTAACAGCTCATATTCATTTTTATAAGTAATGATTTCTTCATCATCTATTTTTCTATTTGTTAAAACAATCATTTTTCTATTTTTTAATTTATTAGGTAGAGATTTATAAGTATTATAACCCATTACAACTGTTTTATTTAAAGTATTTTGTCTGAAGAATTTTAAATCATTAGGCAAATTCCATATTAAGTCATTATTCTTTCCTAATTCATTATTTTTTCCAATTGCTGCGATTAATATTATTTTCATATTTACACCTACTTTGCAATTGGCATTTTAATGGGACCAGCATGTTTATATTTTTTTATTTTTATATCTCTACAGTCTTTTGAATTATCAAACTTATAAAAACTTTTTATATCTTCATTAATCCATAATTCTGGCTTATCTTTATCTAATATTAAATCTATTATTTTACTTATTTTCTCATCTTTAATATTTTCTTTTAACATAATTAATAATTCTTTGGGTTCGTTTTTTAAATCATTATATATTTCATATCTTTTTATTTGTTCTTCAATACCTTCTTTTTGGTTTACATAAATATGTGCATCTTTAATAGACCAATCAATAGTACCTGGTTTTAAATCACATACTTTAGCAATTAAAGATAGCAAACAAGCATATTGGGTTACATTAAATGGAAGACCAAGTGGCACATCACAACTTCGTTGGTGAACTAATAAGTTTAGTTTATCATCAGTTACATCCCATTCGCTTGCCCAAACACATGATGGTAAAACGGCAGTATCTAAATAATCATCTTGCCACAGGCTCATTAACATACGTCTATCAGTTGGATTGTTTTTTATTTTACCAATTAGTTTATCTATTAAATGAAACTTTTTTACAATGTAACCGTACGCTGTTCCAATTGTATAAGCATATTTTTTATCAAATATTCTTTCAACTTCCTTTTTTTCTATTTGACCGTCTTTATTTAATACATTTTGCATGGCTTTCCATTTTCCTTCACTATCTATTTGCCATTCATCCCAAATATGTATACCTCTTTCTTGTAACCATCTAACATCATTAGATTGGGCTTGATAAATCCATAGCATCTCTAGTATTGCTTGACGAAAATATAGTTGCTTACTTTGTAAAACAGGAAACTCTTTTTGTAAATCAAAATGTAAATAATAACTTGGTATTTTTATAGTGTTTATTCCTGTTCTATTTTCTACTTCTACTCCTTCTGTTAATATTTTCCTACATAATTTTATATATTCTAAATCCCAATTAGTAATCTTTTTACCTCCAATATAAAAATATCATTTATAATTTTTATAGTCAATAAAATTAAAGTAATTTAAAAAAAAAAAAAAAAAGGAAAAAGATTCTAAAAATTAGAATTATTTTCTGTTTTTCATTTTATTATTAAATATTTTATTATTTTTTAGTAATAAATTTGACCCTCGTATTTACTTGTAGTTGACTTATTATTTACCTCATTTTTTATACACATATTAACCACATCCTCTACTATTTAAGTATATCATATTAGTTAATTTTGTGCAAAAAAAAAGCTTTCGCTTTTTATGAGAATATTTTTGGAACTACATAGAATACTAGGAATAACGCAATTACATAGGCACAAACAAATGCATAAGTCATTTTATTTTTATCAACTTTGCTTATTTCTGTAAATCCACGATAAATGTTGAATAAGTATATTATTCCTCCTAGTAATAGGATTATTATAGCTACTGGTACACTTATAAAGACAAATAATAATGCAACTAGAGTTGTTACAGTTGTAAATACTGCATTTACTCCCATAAGTCCAATTACTTCTTTAAAATCGGACTCTTTTTTCATTATTGGTCCACATATTAAATGTAAGAAACCTGCAAAAGCAAAATAGAATAATGCCATTAATAAAACTGAATAGAAGAATACACTTATAGGTATTTCTGTAGTTTGTGGACCTGATAGAATTGAACTATAGCTTCCTAACATTAATGAATACAAATCTGTTGAAAATTCTTTTACAAATAAGTATACGAATAATCCTGATATAATTACATTTATTGCTAACATAATTAATGCTAAATTGAATTTTGATTTTTTTGTATATTTTTTCATTGTGTCTACTGGTTTTGTAATAATACCTTTTAAAGCATCAATATAATCATTTAACATATCATTACTAGTTTCTACTTCTTTTGTTTCTTTCTTTTCTTTTTTCTCACAATCGCATGCTTTTCCTTCTTCTAATTTTTTACCACATTTTGTACAATATTTTGCCATTTTCTCACTCCTTTTTTATTTATTTTATCTAGTTGAAAAATATGTAACTAGATTATCAACATCATATAATTTAAAGTTTTCTTCAAAATAATCATAAACTAATGTTATGTATGCTGAACTATCACTATTGGTAGTTTTAACTTCATCTTTATAGTTTTTATAATCAATTGTATAATCGAAATAAACTCTTGCTCTTACTTTTAATCTACCTTCATCTATTGATAGTTGACTTATATTTATATCTGTAATATCAAATTTCTTTAATGTTTTATCATCATCTTCAACTACTTCTTCATATAAATCATTATATTCATCTTCTAAATTAGATAAATCTACTTTATTATAAGCATAACTATCTTTTATATCATTCCATTTTTTCTTATCAATAATATTTTTATATATACCATTTATATCTGTTTTTACTTGTTCTTGAATTTTATTTTGTGTCTCTTCTGGCATTGTATCTGTATCAATATTAGCAGTATAATTATCATTATATGAAGATACATTAACTTCTTTACTTGTTTCAATTCCCCATATGTTTGTTTTAATAGTTGCTGTTCCCCTAAAGATTTTATCAATTACATATACATCTTTACTATCTGTTGATTTATCTTTATTTAAATAACTATTATCTAATTCTATATCATTAACACTTACTTTTGCACCTTTTGGTACATTTATTGTATAATCATTTACTATTAGAGCATTTTCTCCGTTACTCACGTACCAAGAATCAAAAACTAAAAATTTCTTTTTACTATCTTTTACTACATTAATAGTTATACTATCTTCTTTTGAATCTTTGTATATAACTTTAAACTCTACTTCTGCACTTAAATTTCCATCATTATATTCAATATCTGTTAATGTGTAATTTAATACTTCTATATCTGTTTTATAATTTTCTTCAAACATTTTTTTGAATGTTTCTTTTGATGTAAATTTATTATTGCTATCGATATTTAGAGAATCATATATCTTATCTGCATCATTACTAATTAATGCTTCTAAATAATCTGTTGCTACTCCTTCTGCTGAATATTTTTTGTTTAAAAAGCTATAACCTATAATTAATAATACTATTAATATTAATACTACTAGCAAGATTATCTTATTTTTTTTAGTCATTGGTTTTTTATCTTCTTTTTTCTCTTCTTTTTTATTTTTTTCTTCTTTTTCATGCTCTAACTTTGCGCCACATTCACCACAAAATTCGGCATCTTTTTTATTTTTTGCACCACATTCACCACAATACATATCTATCTACTCCTTTGTTTAATTATATTACATTTTTGTTATTTTAGCAATAAGTTTTGAGTTTAAATAAACACAAAATTTTTATAGGCTTAATTATACTATATCTTTTTTAAAATTAGCAAAATTATGAAACTCATATTTTCCGTTTTTAAATATAACATATTTCTTTGTTCCTATAATAGATATTTTTTTATTATTTATATATATTACATTTTCTTCAGGTAAATATATTAATTTATTTCTAATAGAATATTTTTGAAGATATTTTAAATTTTTATTAAAATTTTTAGTTTTTAAATGACATAGTATTGAATAGTCTTTTAAACAATTAAAACCTTTAGTATTTTCTAATCCTAATTTATTTTCATCATCTAATAAGCATCCATCAATATCCTTTCCAAATATAATGGCACCAGCACTTGCTCCAAAGACTATTCCATCTTTTTTTAAATATGTCTGGATTTTATTGTAATTATCATATTGATTTAATTGGTTAAGTAGATTATAAGTATTACCTCCCCCGATGAATAATGCACTATATTCATCTAAACTTTTTTGTGATAATTCGTATGATGATCTTACCATTTCAAATTTAGTTAAATTTACATTTTTTATCTCGTTTTTAAACCAAGTATAACAGCTATCATAGTTTTTACTTTCCATCGCTAGTGGTATATATAATATTGGTTTTTCATTATTGATTGTATTTGAAAATTTATATAAGGCACTTAATATTTGTTTTCCAGATCCACCACCACATAAAAATAACTTCATTATATTTTTCTCTCCTATTAAAAACAGACAACAGAAATAAGTATTATATACTTTTGTTATATTAATCGTGTAGGTATAATTCGTTTGAAAATAACAAAAATATTTATTATTGTATGATATACCTAATAACTTTGATTATATTTTACCACTTTTCGTCTATTTGTCAATAAATTATGTGTTTGTATTTTTTTAATGGTTATGTTATACTTATTTGTATGTAGGTGAGATTATGCAAATTTTTTTATACTATTTTTTATTATTTTTAATCTATTCTTTTATTGGATGGATTATTGAAGTTATTAGTTGTTTTATTATCGAGAAAAAGTTTATTAATCGTGGCTTTTTAATTGGCCCATATTGTCCTATTTATGGAGTTGCTGTTTTAATTATGATTTTATATTTAACCCAGTATAAAGATAATTTATTAACAGTATTTTTGCTAGCTTTTATTATTTGTTCTTTTTTAGAATATGTGGCAAGTTATTTAATGGAGAAAATATTTAAGGCTAGATGGTGGGATTATAATGATCATAAATTTAACTTAAATGGACGTATTTGTTTATCGAATGCGATTATGTTTGGACTTGCAAGTGTTGTCGTTATTTGTTTTTTAAATCCTATTATCGAAAATTTAATTATTAAAATACCTGATATTGTGTTAATATGTTTATCTATTGTCTTACTTATTTTATTTATTGCCGATTGTATTTTATCTTTTAATATTATTTATAAAATCACTAGGACCGCTAAAGAGATTAAAAGAGATTCTACCGAAGAGATTTCCCGTGTTGTAAAACAAATTTTGAGTAAGAAATTATTTCAAAGAAGAATATTTTCAGCTTTCCCTAGTTTTAAAATTATTGGTAATTTGAAAAATAAAATTAAGAATCAAAATAAAAAGCAATAATTATTCCTAAAGCTAAAAGTGTTATTCCAATTATTAAATCTTGAATTACTATAGTTATACTAAAGGCTTTTATTATAAGAAGTAAAATACTAGATAAAATTATTCCTAAAATAGCTGAATATGTTTTATCATTATATTTTTTAAACAAATAATTTATTAGCAGGCTAATTATAATTATTCCAATAAGCATTCCAAATGAGTAAAATATTATTACTTTGCTATTTTCTATAAATAGATTAATAGATGTTAGATTAGAAATTGTATTTATAATAATATCATAAGTTCCTAAAATCATTAGTAAAGCAGTTGAACTTATACCAGGTATTACTGTTCCAATTGCATCTATTATTCCAGATATAAAATATATAAAATAATCAAAGGGACTATCTTTTACTTCATATGTATTATTTATATTTGAAATTGAGATTATAAACATGATTAGAAAGGATATTAATATTATTAATAAGCCTTTTTTTGTTTTATCTGTTTTTCTATATATAACTGGAATACTACCCCCTATTAATCCGATAAAAAATAGCATTGTTGCTAAATAATGATTAGTTAGTGATGAAATAACTATACTACTACCAATAATCATAGCTATTATTACGCCAATTGCGATTGGTAGTAGGAAAGCGATATTTTTTTTAGGATTAGAAAAAAACTCGGTAATTGCATTTATTGCTTTATCATATAATCCCATACTAATTGCTAATACTGCTCCTGATACTCCTGGTATTATTTTAGCAATTCCAATAATAAATCCTTTAATAGTTAAAATAATTGTTTTCATACTATATTATATTTTTGCTTTTAAACTATAGAATATTATTTAATAATAAAAGAACTAAATTTTTTTTAGTTCTTTGTTAACGCATTTTTTTATTAATTAAATTAACGGATCTTTTGATATCTTTCATTATCTTATTATAGACCACAGGATAATGCTTGAGTTCTTGAATGAATTCAATATCTTCATCTGATATTGCTCCTACGTATGTTTTACTTTCTTCGGACGTTACTGAAACATCTCTACCTAATAGATAGTCGGTAGTAGTGTTAAAAGTGTCTGCGATCATGACAAATGTTTCTAAACTTGGCATTCTTGATCCGTTTTCATAACCACAAATTGATACTTTAGTTACTCCTACTTTGTCGCCAAGTTCCTGTTGTGAAATTTTGTTTGCAATACGTAAGTCTTTGATTCTTTTTCCTATCAACATAAATCTTCCCTCTTTCCATAAGATTTTTACCTCGTTATCACTCCGTTAATATAATTTTATTACATTTTGCACGATTTTTTATCAATATTAACTAATTAGGAATTTTTTTTGTACATTTTTGACGTTTTTTGACGTTTTTTTGGTAAAATTTCAACCAAAATGTGTTTATTCGTCTTTATGAGCGGATGATAAGAAATTAACTTTTTCAGCAACTATCTCTGTTTTTTTCTTTTTTGTTCCATCTGTACTTTCAATAATTCTGGTTTGTACACGACCACGGACTCCAATTAAATCGCCTGTCTTGCAATATTCGGCGGTACTTTCTGCTACACCAGTCCACAAGGTACAATCCAAAAAATCAGTATCATATTGACCATCAGCATTTTTATAGTTACGAGGAACCGCTAATACGATTGATGATATTTTCTTCCCGCTTTCAGTTACTCGTAATTCTGGAGTTTTAACTATTCTTCCTACTAATACAATTTGATTTACCATAATATTCCCTCCTTTCAGAGGAAAATATATCATGGGTAAGGTTTTTTTCAAAATTAATTAAAAGTTTTTTTTAAACTAATATTAATTTTTATATTTTATTTTGTGTAACTATTATTACTTTTTGTAATAATTAATTCGTTAATTATTATAATTTATTTTTATTTATTAGTTTTTAGTAATAATATAGTTATTTAGCCTTAACTTTTTTATCAATAATAGGAATTTTTCACTGCTAATTTGATTTATTTTCTAAACTTTCATTTACAGCATTAATTACTCCAGTTGCTAGTTGTTCATGGTTATTTTTTATTATTTCAAAATCTTGGCTATTGGTAATATATCCTAATTCTAGAATGTAGCTTTCAGCTCCTGTATTAGAATTATAATATGGATTATACCCAACCTTTTCATTTAAATCACTAACATATGCTCCTGTTACAATTCCTCCGGTTTCTCTTATCATATAATAGTAATTAGAATAAGTTTTGATATCATATGGTTTGTATCCTTTCTCTTCGTAACTAGCTAATGATGCTTGAATATCTGATTCAGTGAAGTTATGTCCATAAATACCATCATCTATTTTATATGTTTGTCGAGGAGATATTGTTAAGCCACTACTTTTAGTGATGTTTTCCACTAGTGATTTAGCAAAGTCATAATTAATACCTACTGGAGTATATACTTCTAATCCATTTACATAAGATGCATCACTGCTATTAAAATGGATTGATAAGACATACTTGGCATGTTTTTCAGAAGGCACAACTGCTCTACCATGTTCATTATACTCTTCTATAAGCTCGTTTTCTGATACTTCTTGTCGAGTGTATGCAACTTTATAACCTGCCTCTTCTAATTTACTACCTATTGTAGTAGCTAAATCATAAGTAAAGTCTCTTTCACATGATTCAAATGCTTCAGCTCCACCGTCCATTCCACCGTGTCCTGGATCGATTGCAAAATCAACTACATCATCATTGTTATTTTCTTTTACACTAAACATTAGGGTTGGATAATCGTTATCACTATTTATAGTTATTTCATTATCATATTTACTCATAGTATAGTAAGTTGTTTTTTCATAGTCGGTTTGATTATCAATACGATAATATTTAATTTCGTCTGCTTGTTTTTCGTCTTCATAGTTTTCATATGTTATTTTTAGGAATATAAAGTAAGTACCACGAGCTATATCATCTAAATATAGACCACGATTTAATTCATCAGATAAATTAAAATTTAGAGTACTACCATTTAGTTCATAGTTTATCTCATAATCTTTATATTCACCATTATAAAGAGTTAATTTTATATCTTTAAAATTAATATCACTAAGTTCTAATGTAGCTTCCATATTAAGATAAGTAGAATATGTATAATATTTTGTTAATTTAACACTTTCTTCTTCTACTTCTACTTTAGCTATTTCATCTTTTTTCATTGCAAAGAAGTAAAAACAACTAAAACCCACTAGTAAGATTATTATTAATACAATTATAAACTTCTTCATTTTTCCTCCTATTTTATATTAAGTGCTAGTAATCGATTTAATTCAACGGCATATTCCATTGGTAATTCATCGCGAAAAGTATTGACAAAACCTAGGACTATTAATTCTTTAGCTTTTTCTTCACTAATTCCTCTACTCATTAGGTAAAATAAGTCTTCTTCTGCTATTTTAGAAACTGTTGCTTCATGTTCTAATATGGATGAGGAGTTATTGACTATATTAGTAGGTATGGTATCACTTTTGGACTCTTTATCTAATATCATGGTATCACATTTTACATAAGCATAAGAATTAGTGGCTTTTTCTGATATTTTTACAGTTCCACGATAAGTTGCGTTACCACCGTTTTTGGCAATTGATTTGCTTATAATATTGCTTTTAGTATTGGGCGCTAGATGTATCATTTTAGCTCCTGTATCTTGTATTTGTTTATTTGATGCGGACGCTACTGTTATGCAACTACCTATTGCTCCTTGTCCTTTTAGAATACAACAAGGATATTTCATGTTGATACATGAACCGATATTACCATCTATCCATTCCATAGTTCCATTCTCATCAACAATTGCTCTTTTGGTTACTAAATTATAAACATCTTCTGACCAATTTTGAATGGTTGTATATCGACATTTAGCATTTTTACCAACAAATATTTCTACTACGGCAGCATGCAGTGCATCCTCGGTATAATAAGGTGCTGTACACCCTTCTATATAATGTAGTTGACTGTTATCATCAACGATAATTAGTGTCCTTTCAAATTGTCCCATATTTCTGCTATTTATTCTAAAATAGCTTTGTAATGGTCTATCTAAAATAGTATTTGGAGGAATATATATAAATGTTCCTCCACTAAAGACTGCTCCATTTAAGGCAGTAAATTTATTTTCATCATATTTTACTAATGTATTAAAATACTTTTTAAATAAATCAGGATATTTTTTTATTGCGGTATCTGTATCTAAAAATATAACTTTTTTCTCTTCTAATTCTTTTATCATGTTATGATAAATTACTTCACTATCATATTGGGCTTTACTACCATCTAGATATTTTTTTTCTGCTTTTATTATTCCTAGTTTGTCAAATTCCTCTCGAACTTGACATGATATGTTATCCCAATTATTAGTAAGTTTCTCACTACTTTCTTTATAATAGTTTATTTTATCAAAATCTATATTTATTTTAGGACCAAAGTTTGGTAGATCTAACTTATTAAAAGTTTCTAGACATTTTAATCTAAATTCTTTGACCCATTCATCTTCATTTTTTATTTTCGATATATTTTCAATAACTTTTTTATTTAAATTCATGTTATCACCATTTCTTTTTTATTATACAACATAAAAAATAAAAAAAAAAGCAAAACGACATATTTTGCTATTATTTACATTTATTTTTTCTTTTTATACTATCAAATGCATTAAGATATGTACTAGCTTTAATATCTATATCTAATCTTCTTCCTCTTCTTGTTAAATAAAAGCTATCTAAATATACTTTAGCACTTCTTTCATCTAATTTTATATATCCATTTTCTAATATATTTTTAGCTATATCAATATCATTAGGATTTGTAATATAATAATATCCTGGTAATGGTGCTTTTATAGTTATACCATCTATTTGTTGATAATTATTTTTTTTACAATTATCTTTATCAAAAAACTGCATATATGTTAAATCCATAATATAACTATTTTTTTCTAAATAAGATACTAAAAATGAATGTCCTACTACATCGTTTCCTAGTATTTGATTAGTTTCTATAAAATCATAATCTATTTTTTCTTCGTCTAGATTTTTGGCTAAAATATTTCTTACATAATCACATTTATTTGTTAAGCCATGTTTTTTTATATCTATTTTTAACTCTTTTTCTACTTCTTGTCTTGTTTTTCTAACAATTAAGTCTAATATATTTTCTTTTTTGTTAGAAAAATTAAAATCTATGATATATTCCATTATTCGTATTTATTTAACTCTTCTAGTAAGCCGTGCCATGTTAGAGTTGCACATTTTTTTCGTGATGGTTGTTTATAGATATCATCAAAAACATTAGCTTCTTTTAATAATTCTTGGTTATATTCTTTTTCTTCAATCATAGAATCATAATTTTTTATAATATCAATTGCTTCTTTTATCGTTTTTCCTTTTAATAGTTTACACATAATTGCAGTTGTCGATGTACTAATTACACAGGCTTCGCCATTAAATTTTAAATCTTCTATAGTATTATTATTGATTTTTATATATAAATTGATGTTATCAATACATGATACGTTTCTACTATTATGTTTTATATAACTAGTATCTTCTATATCCATTCTATTGGTTTTATCTTCGTAATTATCTAATATTATACTTCTTTTAATATTTGCATCCATATTACCACCTACAATATTTCATTCCATATGTTTTTGCTGTTTTTTAATACGTTTATTAATAAGTCAATTTCTTCTTTGGTATTATAAAAACTAATTACAATACGACATGTATTATTTACTCTTATAGCTTCATTTAATATTTTAGCACAGTGATTACCTGCTCGTATACAAATATTATATTTATCTAGATAAACAGCCGTATCTTGTGCAAAAATATTTTTTATGTTAAAAGCTACACTACTACCTTTGGCATTTTTGTTATAAACTTCTATAAAATCTAATTTACTTAATTCTTCTAGTAAATATTTTTTCAAATCTTGTTCATATTTATTTATTTTATCTATTCCAATATTATTTACATAATCAATAGCTGCTGATAGGCCAATTACTCCTTCAATATTAGGTGTTCCTGCTTCAAATCTTGTTGGTACTTCACGAAGTTCAATGTATCCATCTTTAGTGAAAATGGCATTCATTCCACCGCCATAGTTTCGAGGTTTCATTTTATCTAATAAACTAAATTTAGCATACATTACTCCGATTCCGGTTGGTCCATATATTTTATGAGCGGAAAATGCAAGAAAGTCGATATCCATATCAGTTACATCAACTTTAGTATGGGCAATACTTTGTGCTGCATCTACTACTAATAAAATATTATTTTCATGTGCTAATTTTGCTATTTGTTTAATTGGTCTTACATCTCCCACTACGTTAGTGATGTGGGCTAGTGATATTACTTTAGTATTATTTGTTATTGCTTTTTTTACATTATCTAGTGTTACTTCATAAGATTCATCTAATTTTATATAGTTTACTTTAATTCCGATTTCTTGTTGTAATACAAACCATGGTAATATATTAGAGGCATGCTCACTATAGGTAATTAAAACTTCATCGTCTTTTTTTAAATGTTGTCTAAAATAAGAGTTAACTATTAGATTAATACTATCTGTAGTTCCACTTGTAAATACTATTTCACTATCTTCTTTGGCGTTTATAAACTCTTTTATTTTGCTTCTTGTTTTTTCATACTTCTCATCTACAATCATACTAATTTTATAATCACCACGATGCGCATTGGCACTATAGTTTTCATAATAATCGATTATGGCATTTTTAACGGCATCTGGTTTTAATGTAGTTGCACCATTATCAAAATAAACTATTTCTTTTTTTAACATTGGAAAATCTTCTCTGTTCATACTTCACCTCCAATACTTATTAATTATTTCTAATATATAACTACATATAAACATATTTTTATTTATGTTGGAGAAAAGATAACCTTTAATTATTAATTTAAATGCTTCATTATAACTAATTCCACGACTCATTAGATAAAATAGTTCTTCTTCTTTTATTGTTCCTACTACTGATGAGTGTTTAGCTTCAACATCATATTCGTCTATATACATATTTGGTTTGATTGTGGATTTAACTTCATTAGTTGTAATAATTTTAGTACTTTGATCCATTATACATTTTGTTTTTTCTTTTTCAACTATACTATCAATTCTAAAATCTATTTTTCCATTTTTTACAGTTACAAGTCCATTTGATATAATACTTTTTGTATTTTCTTCTAAATGATTTATTTTTAGATAATATTTTTGATTATCAGTACTAATAGCACTAAAGTTATAGATGATTTTACTATTTTTACCTTTTAGGTCTATATTTACTTCTTCAAAAATATCATCTTTATAATAAAATTTATTAATTGTTAAATTACTGTTTTGTAAAATTGTATAATTTAAATTAATATTTTTATTATTATCTAAATTTACTATATATAAATTAATATTAGTATTACTTGCAACAGTAATATTTAGATTAACATTAGTATTGTTTTCATATTCTACTATGTAATCTTTATCTTCATCAAAAATTATTTTATTGTTATTTATTATGTGATTATCTATTTCAACTTTATTTTTTTTCACTATTATTTTATTCATTTTTATCCTCATCGTTAAGTGCTTTTATGTATTTATTATAACCATTTTCAAAAATATCTTTAGCTAGAGAATAATTAGATGTTTTAATTATTTTTCCTTGCGATAAAATATTAACAGTATCTGGTTTTAGATAATCAAATAACATTGGGTAATGAGAAATAATTAAAAGCGATGTTTTGGGATGTTCTTCTAAATATTTTTTAATATTAGTAAATACTATTTTCATACTATCAACATCTAATCCTGAATCTATTTCATCTAATATTATTAAAGATGGGTTTAATAATTTCATTTGCAGTACTTCGTTTTTTTTCTTTTCTCCGCCTGAAAAACCGTCATTTAAGTTTCTGTGAATTAAGCTTGGATCCATTTTAAGTTCTTCGAGATTTTTTTCACACTCTAAAATGAATTCATATAAACCTATATGTCTATTTAAATTAGATTCCATTGCGGTTTTTAAAAAGTCTTGATTACTTACTCCTTCTATTGTATTAGGATATTGCATAGCAAGAAAAATTCCTAATCTTGCTCGCTCATCAGTGCTCATTTGATCTATTCTTTGATTGTTATATCGGATACTACCATTTAGAATCTGATAGTTTTTATCTCCTAGAATGACTCTTGATAAAGTTGATTTTCCTACTCCATTTGGTCCCATAATTGCGCATATTTGTCCATCTTCTATTTTTAAATTAAAGTCATTTAGAATAACTTTGTTATCAACACTAACTTTTAGGTTTTTAATTTCTAACATTTTCCACCTCGCTTAATTTATTATAACACTTATTTATATAAATTTAAATACGAAAATATGTATAAAAAGTTAAAAAAAGACTCATTATTATAATGATATCTTAAGTATTAACGAAAAAAGACTAATCTAGTCTTTTTTTAGTTTTTTATTCTTTTTATCAGTTTGATATATAAAAGCGATATCTCCTATATCTACTCCATTTTTTAATCTGTCAAAGGCTACTTTATAAAGTCCTAGTGGAATATTGTATTTATTAAATACTTCTTTCATGTATTCCATATCTTCTTTAGTTATTTTTCTACCAGTACCTTTAATTGGTAATCCTTTACTATCTTTTTGGCATCCTACTTCTAATTCTCCTACAAATATTCTTTGGGTTACAACTTGATTGTTAATAAATTGTGAATTAGCACTGCGAAGTCTAGCCATTTTAATATAATCTTCTTTATCTAAAATTTGTGAACATTCACTACATATATCTTTTATATTATACTCACTTAAAGCATAAAAATCAATTAAATCAAAGTTACGTATTGTACCGTTATATTCAACCCCATATTTTAAATAATATGATACTATTTTTCCTATTTCTTGTCGTTTTCTTTTAACTGTTTCTTTATTACTTTCTAATTTCATTAAATATTCTTTATATAAAGATGGATTATATTTTTCTACTATTTTCATATATTTTCTATAAACTTCTTCTGGCATATTTAAATATCTAGCATATTGTGCATCATTATAAGCATTATAATCACTATTTATACTATTTGTTATCGTCTTAGTAGCTGTATTTATTAGTTGTTGTAACTGTTCATCTTTTTTTTCTTTGTTTTGTAATTGTAATTCTTTATCTTTTATATTGTAATAAATTTGTAATCTTTTAACTATTTCTTGTTTCAATTCTTTACTACCACTATTTTTATAGCGCATATATGAATCTAGATGGACAGAAAGTTCATTTCTTATTTTATTCATATCTACTTTACTATATTCTATTATGTGCATTATATCTTCTTCTTCAAAAAACATCAATAATAAATCAAATAGTGTTGTATATGGCATTTTAGCTTTTATAGTTCTTTTATCTTTTCTTCCACGAACAAAATTATTCCAATGATATTCTTCTGCAGGTATTTTTAAATAACTTGTTGCATAATCTTTAGCTATTATTTTTATATCATGTAGACTAATATTTAGATCGCTTGCAAACTTTTGACAAGCTTTTTTGTCTGTTCCATGTTGTTCATTGAAATCATATATGTATTTTTGTCTTTCACTACGCATATCATCTATTAGTCCTATGTTTTTAGGTGTGGTAGTTACACCAAATTTTTTATAATAGTTTTTTGTTTCAAGATAATTTCCATATACTAAAATAGCATATCTTGTAATTATGATTACATCTTCAAAACTAAATTCTAATTTTGCTATTTTGTATTTTTTCGTATTTGTAAAATCTTTACTTAAACTTATTTCAATTAAACTTCTATATATTTTTATCCTTTCTTCTAGCTTTAATTTTTGAATTTCCTCAAACATTTTATCACCCCAATTGCAATATATACTAGCATAATAAATTTAATTTGTCAAATACTATTTAACATGTTATAATTATATTAGGAGATGATAAGATGGATTGTATTTTTTGTAAAATAAATAAATTAGAGATGCCTTCATATACAATTTATGAAGATGATATTGTAAGAGTTATATTAGATATTCATCCTGATTCATGTGGTCATTGTTTAATTATTCCAAAAAAACACTATCAAGATATTGAAGATATTGATATTGACACTTTGAATCATATTATGAGTATTTATAAAAAGATGTATTTACATATTAAAGATAGACTAAAATTTGATGGTTTAACTATTAGTCAAAACAATGGTATTGTAGAAGATGTAAAACATTTTCACTTGCATTTAGTTCCAAAATATAATAGGAGTAAAAATTTAGAACTTGAAGAAATTTATAACTTGTTAAAAATATAATAAAAACTGTTAAAAAACAGTTTTTATTCATTATTACTATTTAATAAGTTGTTACAATAATCATCATATTTTTCTTTCATTACTGTATCTTTAAAATCTATTTTGGCATCTTTTCTCATTTGAATCATTGTTTTGTTGTATAAATCAGGATCTTCTTCATCCATCTTCGCAGTTAACTGTTCAATAATGCTATCTCTTAAATCATCAATATTAGCTTTTTCTTTTTGATCTAAACGATAAATAATATGATAACCATAAGTAGTTTTAACTGGTTCTTTAGTATAACTATTCTCATCAAGTTTAACTAATGCATCAAGGAATTCTGATTCATAGTTAGCGTTAAATGCAACATATTTTAAATCTTCAAAAGTAACTTCATCTTTGTACTCTTCTTTTACTTCATCCCAAGTTGCACCATCATTTAGTTTTTTAATTATCTCTTCAGCTTTAGCTTTCGCATCTTCGTCTGACATATCTTCATTTACTTCTACTAACATATGTTGAGTGTTAATATCTCCAAATACTTCATCATTGTAATATTTTTCAATATCTTCATCTGTTACTTGAGATTTTAAGTAATCTTCATAGTATAATTTACGACGATAATCTATTTTTAAATAATCGATAAATTCGTCTTTATTAGCAAATCCATTTTGTGATAAAAACGATTCTTCTGTATATCCATATTGAGTATAATAAGAAATATAATCATCGGCAGTCTTTTTTACTTCCTCTAACATTTCATCATTTTCTTCATACTTTTTAGATAAAATTGCATCATCAATGCTATCTAATAATAAGCTAATTGAAAATTTTTCTTTCATTTGCTCATATAGAAAATCAGCAGTAAATGTTTCACCTTCTATAGTAACAACTGGTTGTGTTCCATCTTCTAAAGTAGCAATACGATCAGGCCAAATAATAATTGTTATTAATGTTACTAATAAGGCTCCTCCTATGAATGAATAAATTATGTTTCTATTTTCATCTACTTTTAATAATCCCTTTTTCATCTTTTCTTTTGTGCTTGTACTATCTTTTTTTAGTATTTTGCTCATATCTTTTTTTTGTGTTTCTTTATTTTCTTTTTCTTTTTTCACAATTCTCATCCTTTCAGTACATTAACTATAATACCAAAAATTAAAAGAAATTACAATATATAAATTAAATAAACTTATAAATATAGCCTTTTGCGTGGTATTTTTATATTTAGTTGGTCTTGAACGTTTGATACTTGATTAATTATCTCATTTATATTTTGATCACTTACATAAAATGTTCTAATTATACTTAACATCATATCAATATTACCATTAGTTTTATTAATTAAATATTTACAAAAGTTATCATTTCTAATTATAGTTATTATTTCTTTTATTTTTTTAGCATATTTTATATTAATAAAATTACTTGGAAACCACTCTAGAAAGTATTTGTTTAATATTTCTTTTACATATTTTACATTATAATTATAATCTATTTTTATTATTTCATAGTCTTTATTTTCTAGATCTTTTTTTCTACTAGGTTTTAGTATATCACTATCATTAGATGTAATAATTATTTTATCAAAAAAGCAAAAATAACTTTTCATAAACTCTTGAAATCTTTGACTTGAATTTCCTACTAAATCAAAGTGATCTATAATAAGAGTAATGGGATTAGTATCAATACTTTTGATATTAAATGTTATATTACTGATAAAAGAGCGATCAAAATTAATATCGTTTTTTCCATAAAATCTTGTAACTAAATAAATATAAAAGTTTTCTAATTCATGATCAATAATTTTACTATACATATCAAAATTATGATAATATTTTGTATTGTTTTTTATAAAATCTAATATTTTTTTGCTGAGTATTAATTCATGATAAAATTTATATTCAATTGTATTTAGACTATAATCGTAAAATATATTTTTATAATCTATATAAATTACATTATTGTCTATATTTTTATTAGTATAGTATTTTAGAGTTGTAGTTTTTCCACTTCCGTTTTGTCCCGCGATGATTAGTTTATTTGCTTTTTTATCTTCGATTTTTCTTATTACTTCTTCACTAGCATCTTTAATAATTAATGTATCATTTTTCATAGTATCTCCTTGCCTATGTATTATATCAGTTTTTTTTATAATTTCAAGTATTTTAACAGAAAAAATAAAGTTGTATATAATATTATGTAGAATTAATAAATGTTAATAGTTTTTATTCACACATTTAAGACTTTTTCCATAAAATAATGTGAAAAGAAAAAAAGGAGGTTTGAATTTATGGGAAATTACGGATCTTCAGCTGCTATTGTATTAGTACTATTTATACTACTAATAATTATACTTGGAGCTTGGATTTAAAAAATTAAAGGAGGTGTAAATATGACAAATAATGCATGTGGATGCAATAACGAGTGCCAAAATAGGTGCGGTAATGGATTTTTAATTATAGTTGTACTATATATATTACTTGCTATTATTTTAGGTTCATGTTTATTCTAAAAAAGTTGTTAGAATTTATCTAACAACCTTTTTTAATGACATTTAGAAAATAAACTTACTACTTCATATAATTTTAATAAATTATTTGTATCATTAATTTCATTTAATAAATCAGTTTTAATCTTATTTATATCGTTACATTCTACTAAAAAATAGTCATAATATATGTATTTTAAGATCATTTTATCAGAAATGTTATTTAAAAATTCTAATAGCATTTCTTTTTTCTCTGTTTCTACTCTACTTTTATTTATTTGTTTTTCATTTACAATAAAAGAAATTTTCATCTCTTCTAGATTTCTAGATTCTAATATTACTTCTTCTTCTTCATCAAATAGCATTGAGCTTTTCTTTATTACATTACCTTCTAGATCAAAAACTACTCCCATGGCAGTTTTACCATTAGTTATCAAGCACATTATATCATTTATATCTTCATCACCATACATTAAACAATTGTATTTTATTGTATCAAGTGTTTCTTTTTTTATTTTTACTTTATTTTCTTTAAAACTCAAATATGTATTATCATCTACTTTAAAAAAGGGTATTTTTCTAACATTGATTATATCATCAGTATTTTTCCATTCATATACTTCATAATAATTATTTAAAAAATTTAAAATAACATCATAAATATTATTCATAATCATTCTCCTTTTATCATCATAGTAATTATCATTATTATTATTCCAATAATGGAAAAATAACATTCTATTCTTCTAACTATAAAATTAACATATTCAGAAAAATTATACCCAATTGTTAGTAAATTTAAGTATAAGATTATGTAGGAAAATCCTAAGACCGCTAATCCGAACCCAATTAAAAAGAAAAAAATACGTCTCATATTAATACACCTATTTAATCATATTAATATAAGACATATATTTATTCTAAATAATTATTATTATCTTTAATATCAACACTGCTAATTGATTCGAATCTTTTACTTATTTTATCAGTAGTAATATGGATATTTTCTACATCTTTATTAACTGTTTCTATGCTTCTTGATAACTTGTCCCATCTTTCTTTATAGCGTGAAAATTCTAATCCTAATTTATTTAATTCATCGTGAATAACTGATGCATATTTATCTCTTTCTATATTTTTTAGCAATACTTGAATGACTGTTAAGGTAGACATTAATGTTGTTGGTGAAGTAATCCAGACATGTTTTTTATTAGCATATTCAATAATTTCACTATGATAGGCATTAATTTCTGCAAATATTGCTTCTGCTGGTAAAAACATAATTGCTTGATTACTTGTTATTCCTGGAATTATATATTTAGAACTTATTGCATCGATATGTTTTTTTACATCGTTTTTAAATTGTTTTTCATATACTAATCTTTCTTGTTGTGATTTATTTTTATCGACCATTTTTTGATATGCTTCTAGGGGAAATTTAGAATCAATCGCGACTGTTCCCAGTGGTTCTGGGGCAAAAATAACACAATCAGCAATTGTAGAGTTATTAAACGTATATTGCATTTGATATATTTTATCATTTTTTTCACCAAAGATGCTAGTTAGGATATGTTTTAAATTTATTTCTCCAAAAATACCACGACTTTTTTTATCAGTTAATATACTTTGTAATGAAACAATATCTGTTGATAAATTGTCGATTTTCTTTTGAGCTTCATCTATTTTAGATAATCTTTCTAAAACTGAGGTAAATGTTTTATTTGTTTTACTAAAATTATCATCTAATCTTGTATTTACTTTATCGTTTAATTTTTCTATATTATCGTTTAGATTCTTCATCATTTCTACTTTGAATTCAGTTATTTCTTTATTTGATTTAGTAAAGTTTTCTGTTAATTTATCATTTAGTTTTTGATTTAGATTATCAAAATTTTCATTCATTATTTTTGAAAATTCAAATTTAAAATCAGATATTTCTTTAACGGTTGTTGTCTCTAATTTTCCAAGTCTTTCTGTTATATTTGATTCATTTACGTTTTTCATAAGCGAAATAACTGTTAAAATTATTAAAATAATTATACCAATTAATATTATATATTCCATATTATCTACTTCCTTTATATTAATTATAGCATAATAAAAGTTAAAAGAAAATATTAATCTTTTAACTTACATACATCGACCCATTTTATATAATTAGAATATTTTTCTAATTCTTCTATTGTTAGTTTAATAGCACTATTAGTACTACCACAAGCAGGATAAACAAATTCAAATCTCTTTAGTGATTCATCAAGATAAACTGAAATATCTTTGTTAATAGCAAATGGACAAACTCCACCGACTGGATGTCCCACGAGTGTTTCTACTTCCATTTTATCTAACATTCTTGGTTTAGTATTGAACTCTTGTTTATATTTAGTATTATCTATTTTTGTATCTCCTGCACATACAATTAAAAGTATTTGATTATCTATTTTTAAAGATATTGTTTTAGCTATTTGAGCTTCAGTTGTGTTAAGTGCAATAGCCGCTAGTTTTACAGTTGCACTTGATTCATTAAATTCGATAATTCTATTTTCCATATTATATTTTTTAAAATATTGTTTTACTTTATCTACTGACATGTTTCCTCCTTAATACTTGTTTTGGTATTCTAAATAGCCTCCAATTATGTTATAGGTGTTGTACCCAAATGAGTTTAGTCTACTGCTTATTTCTTTACTTTGTTTGCCATAATCACAATATAAATAATAGATATCATTTTTACTTAGATAATGTGAGAAGTTAGAAAGTAGATTATAATAAGCAATATTTTTAGCATTAGGTATGTGTCCTAAATTATATGAATAATTATCTCTTATATCGATAATAATACCTGTGCCTAATAAAGCTTCTTCGAGTGTTATTCCCATTACATCACCCCTATTATAATTTATTATGAAAATTAATTATTGGTAAGGCGATATCTCTACATAAGGAAAAACTTCCCTTTTGGAAGTTTATATTAAGCTTACTATAAATAGTACTACAAATATTAGAATAAATAGTTCTAATATGAATCTCCAAATATATTTTAGCCATGTTGGATAAGAAACATCTAAATATGTAAGACCAAATATTAATATTAAACTAGTTGGTCCTACTAACATAACTAAACCATTTAGAGTTTGGAATGCTAATGCTAGTACTTGTAGCATAGCCTCATCAGTAACTACATTTACAATTGGTGTGAAAATTCCGATTGCAGTATAGTATAGATCAACATTAGTAATACTACCAATGATAGTAAATAATGAAGCCATTGCTAAATTTAAGCTACCCATTGAGTCTCCAGCTTTAGCTATTAGGTTTTCCATAAAACCATTATTATAGCAACATACTAATATTGTATATGCTAATACCATCATAATAGCAACAGGTAAAACCTTTTTTGCACCATCGACAAATCCTTCTATTACTTCATCAAATTTAACTTTACAGATAAATTTAATAGCAATAATTGCTAGTAATAGAACGATCATAACCATCAAATAATTTCCTAATGTTGCCCATTCACCAAATGCAGTGAAGTTAGCAGAAATTATATTAGGGAATAATGCAAAACCACTAATAGATAGGCCTGTTAGCCAAGTATGGAAATCAGCAAAAATATTTAATCCAAATAAACTAGACCAAGGTACTAGACCTAATATCATAAGTATTAATATAAGTGCTAATACTATTATTAAAGGAAGAGTTTTAATATTTTTATAATCTTCTTTTACTTCAGATATTTTTAAATCTGGTTTACTTAAATTATATTTTACTTTTTTGTCTTCCACATTTTTAATATGTTTATTAACATAATAAATTAATAATGCACAAGCTGCAAATAATAGGAATATTTTTGGAAATAAGTTTGCTAATTTTTCAGCTCCTGTAAATTCTTCAAAAGTAGTATAAGCTACTGAATAATAAGAATTAGGATCTCTAAATGTAACAAATATTCCACCAATAAATCCGATGATTATTCCACCTATTGTTGAACTTAATGCTACTAATTTATCATAGCCAAGTAATAATATAATTGATAATACAAATGGCACAAATACAAGTAGTGGCATTGTAATACCTGTTAATGATGTTATTATTGCAAATACTACAATAGTTGCAAAAACAAACTTCTTACTATTTGGTTTTACTTTAGTAACAATAGTATCTAGTAATTTTTTGTAAGCAGCTGTCTTATTTAATACACCATAAAATCCTCCTAATACTGCTATGAATACTGCTGTATCAAAGAAATAATAATATGTTTGTATTCCATTAATGAAGACATCTCCTAATCCTATATAGGCAATTTCTGCATTTCTATTAGGAACAAAATAACTTAAAATTACTACTAGTAATAGCATTATAAGCATAACTTTAAATAAACTGTGTTTTTTCATCTTTTATCCTCCCTTGAGTCAATTATACCACAAAATAGTTATATATAATATATTTTTTTACATTTTTTTAATAAAAAAGGAGATGTCTTCTATTCTACATCTTCTTTTACAACTAAACTACCTGCCATCATATCATGTAGCCCACGGCGGTCTTTACGATATAATACCATTAATGCACAAACAACTACGAATATTGACATTAATGAGTTTAGGATAAAGTATGTTTCCATATATAACTCTTTATTTAATACAAAAATTCCTATTAACGATAATCCTGTAGTAAGTATACCTTGAACTATAAATGTTCTTAAAAACATAGTAACAAAACTTGGTTCTTTTTCTTCTTTATTTACAACTTTTATCTTTAATAACTTTTTACCGATTGTTTGTCCTTTATTTAGAAATTGAAAGACAGTAAAGTAGGCAAATGTTATAAGTAAAGATATTCCACTGGCTAGTTTTGATTCTTGTTGATATTCATATTGTAAATCAATTAATTTGTTATTTAAATCATCAAGATTTTGTTCTTCTTCACTACTAATATTGACTATCTCATTCATAGTATTGTTTATCTCATCATTTATACTAGTTAGTTTAGTGGTATTAAATGATAATGCAAATAAACTAAATACTACAGAAATAATTAAGTAATCAATAAAATATGCGAATAATCTTTGCATAAATGTTGCTTTCATTTTATCACCCATTTCGTTATTATTATATAATATTTTAATAAATTTTTAAATAGTTATGGTAAAGTTTTTGAAAAATTATCAAGAATTTCTATTAATTCTTTTTCAGTTGTTGCTTTAAAACAAGCTTCTTTTACTGAAGTAGAGTTTGGTATTCCTTTTAAATACCAACTAATATGGCTTCTCATTTCTAAAACCGCAACTTTTTCATTTTTTATTTTTAACAAATAATCTAAATGTTTATAGCACATAGCTATTTTTTCTTTATAAGTAGGAGGATCTAGTATAACTTTATTATCAAGATACGCAATTATTTCTTTTATAAGCCAAGGATTTCCTAAAACTCCTCTTCCAATCATAATAGCATCACATTTGGTATAATCTAACATTCTTTTAGCGTCTTCTACGCTTTTTATATCACCATTTCCTATAACAGGAATACTTACTGCTTCTTTTACTTTTTTTATTATGTCTAAATCAACTGTTCCAGAATATCCTTGGCTTCTTGTCCTACCATGTATTGTAATAGCACTGGCGCCTGCTTCTTGGCATATTTTAGCTACTTCAGGGGCATTAATACTATTACTATCCCAACCACTTCTTATTTTGACTGTTACAGGAACATTTACTGCTTTAACTACTGATGAGACTATTTCTTTTATTTTAGAAGGATTTTTTAATAAGTATGATCCTGCTTGTGCTTTTAGAGCAACTTTAGGAACTGGACACCCCATATTAATATCAATAATATCTGGATGCATTATTTCGCATATCTTTTTCGCTGCTTTAACAAAACTATCAACATCACTTCCAAATATTTGTTGAGCAATTGGTCTTTCTTCTTCTTCCATATATAACATATCTATTGTCTTTTGATTATCATAGCTTATTGCTTTATCACTTACCATTTCTGCATATATTAAACCACAACCCATTTGTTTTATGATTTTTCTAAATGCACTATTGCATACTCCTGCCATGGGTGCTAAAACGACATTGTTTTTTAATTCAATATTTCCTATTTTAAACATCAAAGTTCACCTCAAATTCTTTTGGTATTTTTGCTTTTATTGTTAATAGTTTATTAGTTCTAGGATCTATTAATTCTAAAAGATAAGCATGCAACATCAATCTTGATTTTATTTTTGATCCATATTTTTTATCTCCAATTATCGGATGGGAATTTTCACTTAAATGTACTCTTATTTGATTTCTTCTTCCGGTTAAAATATTTACTTCTAATATGGATTTATTATCTTTTTCTTTTAAAACTCTATAATCTGTAATTGCTTCTTTACCTTCTTTATTTTTAGTTGAATAAACCATACCAGCTTTATTTTCTTTTAGAAAGCTATGAAATCTTCCACTTGGTTTTATTTTACCTTCAACAATTGCAATATATAATCTTTTTTTTACAATATTATTCCAATTATTTTGAAATAAAAACTTTGTTTTTTCATTTTTAGCAAACATTAAGACTCCTGATGTTTCTTGATCAAGACGATGAATTACAAATAAAAATGTTTTAGGATTATTACTTTTTACATATTCTCTTACTAATTTAAAAGCAGTTATTTCTTTTTCCTTATCATTTGATATAGATAATAGGCCACTTGGTTTATTAATAGCGATTATATCTTTATCTTCATATAGTATTTCTAAAGGAAATGTATTAATGTTTTTGTTATAATTAATAGTAATTTTATCATTACTATTTACTATGTAATTAGCATTTGTAATTATTTTATCGTTTACTAATATCATATTATATTTTAAATATTGTTTTATTTTCTTTTTAGATAAATCTTTTTTTATATTTATAATATAATCTAATAACTTATTAGTTTCATTTACAATAAATGTTTGTTGTTTTTGCATATTTAAACCTCTTTTTCTAGACTATTATAACATAGTACATGGGGTAAAACAAGTATCACCTTTCTTGTCGTTGCCTTCAAGACTTCCTACTGCAAACAGATATACTTTCTATTATTCATAGGCATAAATTCCGATGGTAGCCACCGTATTTTTATTATTTTTATTTTTTTATTAACTTTGATAATGTAGTTTTAATCCTTCAAACATAATATTAATAAAGTTATAATCCACATTTTCTATATTCATAATTTCTTATGCTTAAATCTTTTAGTTTTTCTTCTTTATGTTCACATCCAGAAAATATTTGACTATTTGGATAGTATGTATCTACTTGATAATAATACTTTCCTTGTTGTTTTGTTTTCCATTAGGATATAATCTAAATTTATAAGCTTTTATAAGATACCACCTCACTTGTAATCAAACCGTATCACATAAAACATATGTTTGTCAATACTTGTTAGTTAAAAAAATTATTTTGTTAAGTCCTATTTTAACAACAAAAGATATTAAATTCAATTAACTCTAGAATACAGTTTTCTATTTAGTTACATCAAAACAAAATATATTACGGATTTTTATATTTATTTTTTATGAGAGAGTACTTTCATATTCAAAAAATAAAAGAAATAAAATATTTTACTATTTTATTTCTATGTATTTTTTATTATCTGTTTTCTCTTTTTTAGGAATTACTATTTTTAACATTCCATTTTTAAATTCTGCATCGACTTCATCTGGTTCAATATCTCCTACGTAAAATGATCTTTGGTATTTACCATAACTTCTTTCTTGACAAATATATTTTTTATCTTTGTCTTCTTCTTTATTCTCACTATTTTTCTCAGCAGTTATAGTTAAATAATCATTTTTTACTTCAACAGAAATATCTTCTTTATCAAATCCTGGAATATCCATTTCGATATGGTAATTTCCACCTTTCTCATATACATCACATTTCATATTAGAATAGTTTCTATCAGGTAAGAAGCTATCAAAGAAATCATCAAAATTAAATCTTCTTGGCATTAAATCCATATCTATCACTTTCCTTTCAATTATAAGTTTAGCACTTTCTTTAGCAATTGTCAATAGAGATTGCTAAAGAAATAATATTTTACATTATTTATTGTAAACAATATATTTAAATATATACACTTTATTTTATAAGTATTATAATACTTATGGTGATTTTATGAACAAATATGAAATACTAAAAAAATATATTGAAGAGGCTAATAATATTGTTGTTTTTAGTGGCGCTGGTATGTCTACAGAAAGTGGAATTAAGGATTTTCGAAGTAAGGATGGATTGTATAATGAAAAATATAAATATCCTCCAGAAGAGATTTTAAGTCATAGTTTTTTTATGAATAATACTTATGAATTTTATAAATTTTATAAGGATAAATTAAACTGTTTAGATAGCAAGCCTAATTTTGGTCATGAATTTTTATATAAATTAGAAAGAGATGGTAAACTAAAAGCAATTATTACACAGAATATTGATAATTTACATACTTTAGCAGGCAATAAAAAAGTTATTGAATTACATGGTAATATTAATCGTAATTATTGTATGTCTTGTCATAAGTTTTATGACGCTGATATGGTTTTTAATAGCAAAGATATTCCTAAATGTGATTGTGGAGGAATAATTAAGCCAGATGTTGTTTTGTATGAAGAGGCTTTAGATGATAATAATATTATTAATGCGATTAAAGCAATTAAAAATGCGGATCTTCTTATTATTGCTGGAACTTCTTTGAGTGTTTATCCTGCAAGTGGATTTATTAATTATTTTAATGGGAAACATTTAGTTATTATTAATAATAGCTCTACTTTTATGGATAAAAAAGCGGATTTATTAATTAATGAAAAAATTGGTGATGTTTTTAAAAAAATAGATCAATAAAAAAAGTATTTTTCGAAAAATACTTTTTATTTCCATGTCCAATTTCTTATTTCCGGCATATCTATACCATGTTCTTTTATGTATTCTTTATGTTCTACTAATTTATCTTTACATATTTGTATTAAATTAGAAGATATATCTTGATAATCTGGTAATTGTTTTAAGGCTGCGATTACTAGGTTGAAACGATCTATTTTATTTTGCACGCGCATATCAAATGGTGTTGTAATTGTTCCTTCTTCTAAATATCCATGAACATGTAGATTTTTATTTTCTCTTTTATATGTTAGCTGATGTATTAAATTAGGATATCCATGGAATGTAAATATAATTGGTTTATCTTTTGTAAATATAGTGTTGTAATCTTCATTAGTTAAGCCATGCGGATGTTCTTCGTGTGATTGTAATTTCATTAAGTCAACTACATTTACCACTCTTATTTTCAGATTTGGAAAATGTTGTTTTAATATTGAAGTGGCCGCTAATGTTTCTAGCGTTGGTGTATCTCCACAGCAGGCCATAACTATGTCCGGTTCACTATAAGCATCTGTGCTTGCCCAACGCCATATGCTTATTCCTTGTGTGCAATGATTAATAGCTTCTTCCATAGTTAACCACTGTGGGCGATTATGTTTGGATGCTACTATTACATTAATATAATTTTTACTTTTAATACAATGATCTGTGCACGATAATAAGCAATTGGTATCTGGTGGCAAATAAATTCTAACAGTATCTGCTTTTTTTGTAACCATATGGTTTAGGAATCCTGGATCTTGGTGTGTATATCCGTTATGATCTTGTTGCCATATGTGCGATGATAATAAATAATTTAAGGATGCTATTGGTTTTTTCCATGATAGCTCTTTACTTACTTTTAACCATTTTGCATGTTGTGAGACCATTGAATCAACTATTCTAATAAATGCTTCATAACTGTTAAATATTCCATGACGTCCTGTTATAAGGTATCCTTCTAACCATCCTTGGCAAAGGTGTTCTGATAACATTGTATCAATGACTGCCCCACTTTCAGATATGTATTCATCATCTTGGTTACTTGCTCCTTGCCATTTTCGATTAGTTTTTTCAAAGACTGCTGTTAGGCGATTTGATTTTGTTTCGTCTGGTCCAAATATTCTAAAATTATGATTATCTTGATTTAGCTCAATTACATCACGAAGATATTTACCTACTTCACTCATATCACTAGCATCTATGCTACCTGGTTTTTTAATATCTAGAGCATACTTACGAAAATCAGGGGTTCTTAATTCTTTTAGTAACTTTCCTCCATTAGTATGAGGATTTAATCCCATTTTTCTATCTCCTGTAGGCGCTAATTCTTTTAATTCAGCTTTTAAGCTACCGTTTTCATCAAATAATTCTTCTGGATGATAACTTTTTAACCATGCTTCTAATTTAGATAAATTTTCTGGATGTTTTTCATCGACTAATATTGGAACTTGATGAGCTCGAAAGCTTCCTTCGATTTTGTTACCATCTACTTCCTTGGGTCCAGTCCATCCTTTAGGTGTTTTTAGTATTATCATTGGCCACATAGGACGAGTTGTTATTCCATTATTTGCATCTTCTTTTATTTTCTTTATTTTAGCAACTATATTATCTAAAACACTGGCCATTCTTTGGTGTAATAATTTGGGATCACTACCTTCAACATAGTATGGTGTATATCCACAGCCTTTGAAAAAGTTATCTACTTCATCATCAGATATTCTAGCAAAAATTGTTGGATTAGCTATTTTATAACCGTTTAAATGTAGGATTGGTAAGACTACTCCATCAGTTTTAGGATTAATAAACTTATTAGCATGCCAACTAGTAGCAAGTGGTCCTGTTTCTGCTTCACCATCTCCGACTACACAAGCGGCAATTAAATCGGGATTATCTAATACTGCTCCGTAAGCATGAGAAAGGCTATAGCCTAATTCTCCTCCTTCGTTTATTGATCCTGGTGTTTCAGGAGCGGCATGTGATGATATTCCACAGGGAAAGCTGAATTGTTTAAATAGTTTTTTTAATCCTTCATAATCTTGTGTAATATTAGGATAAACTTGACTATAACTTCCCTCTAGATATGTATTGGACACTACTGCTTGTCCTCCGTGTCCTGGTCCTGATATGAAAATCATATTTAAATCATATTTTTTTATGATACGGTTTAGATGTACATATACAAAGTTTTGTCCTGGTGCTGTTCCCCAATGTCCTACTACATTTGGTTTTACATCTTTTAGACTAAGTGGTCTTGTTAATAAAGGGTTATCCAACAAATATAATTGTCCAACTGACAAATAGTTGGCAGCTCTAAAATAAGCATCTATTTTTCTTAATTCTTCTTGTGTTAAACTTTCTTTCATTTTTCCTCCTTTATGCTACATAATAAGTATATCATTTTTAGAAGAACAAAGGAAACAAAATAAATTTTGTTTCTTCCTTGTCGTTACCTCCAAGGTTTCCTACTTCATAGATAGTCTCT
>CALVSA010000013.1 GCA_944358825.1 uncultured Bacilli bacterium | reverse complement strand
TGTTCACAATAGGAACAAATCTGACTACTCGGGTAATATGTATCTACTTTATAGTAGTACTTACCTTACACATCCAAAGGTCTTATAAATTAAGATTGTTTGTTTTTCACTAGGATATAATCTAAATTTATAAGTTTTACAACTCTTTACAACATATCACCTCACTTGTAATCAAACTATAACATACAAAACATATGTTTGTCAATATTTTTTTAAATTAAAAAGATTATTTTGTTTCAGTTCTCTATTTAGTTTTGTTAGAATTAAATCTGGTGCGACTTTTTTTGTTTGTTTTTGAACGGAGAACTTTCCTATTTAATAAAAAAAGAGATCATTTTGATCTCAATTTTAATTTAATCTTGCATATATTTTTTTACCAACAAAGCCAGTTAAGCCAAGACCAGCAATTATTGTTGCTAATATTATTAATAAGTTAATATCACCGGTTTTTGGTGGTAATTCTTCTGTATTTGTATTAGTTGTTCCAGTTTCAGTTGTTTGAACACTAATGGTTTGACTTTTTCCAGCATTAACTACTACTGTAGTTTCACCTACTTTAGCATTTACTTTATGAGATGAATTGTTTTCAATTACAGTGTTATTAGCAACAGTAATATTTAAATCTTTACTAAGAGTATTTAAAACAACTACTTTTTCTACTTCAGAAGGTAACTCTAGACCATCATCAACTTCTCCACCGACAGTAGCTTCTAAAGCTTGATTTTCATTCATAGTAATATGAATACCATTAGTAAGTTCCACTCCAGTACTAATTAGATTTTCTTCAGAACAACTATCATCAGTTACTGCTCCATCACATACAAAATTATATAAACCAATAAGAGCAACAGCTTGATTACCATTAATAACTATTTTAGAATCTTTGCTGACAACCATGCTTTCATCTTTATATGGCATTACTGTTGTTGCAGATAGACCTGCTTGTTGATTTATATTTAATGTTTTACTAATTACTACATCTGCAGCATCAGGATTATTTAGAGTATTATTATTATAAGCTTCTACTAATGCATCTCCATTAATATTAGCATTGGAAGTGAAAATTATACCTGATAAACCATTATTTGATACATTTAAAACAGTTCCTTGATTTAATAATAAATTTCCTTTTAATCCATTAGCTTTATTATCGGTTATTTCTATAGTTGATCTGGCTGCTCCTAATGAGCTTACTGTAACGGCATCTAATGTATTATTTTTAGCAATTAATTTAGAATCTCCTAACGTCAAAAGAGTAGATGTAAATTCTATTCCTCTTGTATCATTATTACTAACATTTAAAGTTGCTCCTCCTAATAGTTCTTGATTTGAATCAATGGCTTTAAATGCTGCATAAATATCACCACTGGCATTTACTATATTCAAAGTTGAATTAGCAGCCATAGTTATAAATCCATTTTCCATATAAACTAGTGATGATTTAACATCATCTTTATTATTGGTGTTAGTTAGATTCATACTTCCATCAATTGTTACTGTTACACCTTCTTGAATTTTTACCCCACCATTAATAATATGAAGTGCTCCATACGTTACATCTTCAGTTATTTCATATGAACGATCATCTGTAACTTCTAACTTATCTGTATTGGCAGCACTTACTGCATTTGGCATTATCATCATACATAATGCTACTAAAAAAGTTTTAAAAACATTTTTCATCTAAATTCGCTCCTTTCTATATTAAGAATATCACATTAGTTAATTTTTGTAAAGTTATATTTTTAATTTTAATAAATTATGACAAAAAAAGAATGAATTTTTTATTTTTCATTCTTTACTATTTTTATATATACTTCATATTCATTTATATTTAATTTATTTTCACTAATTTTATTATCAAATACTAAATTTATACATAATGTTTCATCTTTAATAAATTCAAGATAATCTTTTATATCATTTTGATATTCATCACTAGCATTCATATAGATATTTATTCTATTTTCAATATCAAAACCACTTGTTTTTCTTAAGTTTTGTATTTTAGATATTGTTTCACGTGCTAATCCTTCATTTATTAACTCTTTAGTTAAATTAGTATTTAGAACAATGAATAAATTATTATTAGTAGCAACATCATAACCTTCTTTAGAAGATATTTTTACATCTACCATTTCTTTTGTTATATCATAAGTTGTATTATTAATATTAATTTGTAATTTATTATCATTTAACTTTTCTATATCTTTAGTATTTATATTTGCTAAATAATTTGCAAAATCTTTCATATTTGCTCCAAATATTTTACCAGTTAATTTATAATTTGGTTTATATTCAATATTCATATATTTATCTAATTTATCTTCATAAATGACATTTTTTACATTTAATTCTTCTTTTATTAATAATTCTAAATTTCCTATTATTTCTTTATATTTTTTATCAATAATTACCTCACTAATTGGTTGTCTAACTTTAATTTTAACTTCTTCTCTAACATTTCTACCAATACTTATTAAATCTCTTACTAAATCCATTTTTTCTTCTAATTTATCATTTATTAAATTCTCATCATATTTTGGAAAATCACTCAAATGAACTGAAGTCTCATTAGTTAGATTTTTATACATTTCCTCACTTATAAAAGGCGTAATTGGCGCGATTATTTGAGAAAGTCCCACTAGTACTTGGTAAGTAGTTTGATACACACTTTTTTTAGAATTATCTAAATTACTTGCCCAGAAACGATCTCTATTTCTTCTAATGTACCAATTAGATAAATCTTCACTAACAAAGTTAGTTAAAATTCTTGCTACTTTGTTTAAATCATAACTATCATAATAATTAGTTACTTGTTTTAATAATTTATTATATTTAGATAATAACCATTTATCTATTTCTTCTAAATTATCATATTCTACATCAAACATATTAGTATCTATTTTATCAATATTTGCATAAGTTACAAAGAATGTATAAGTGTTTTTAAGAGGATTGAAGAATTTAGAGTATACTTCTTTTAAACCATTAATATCAAATTTTAATGGAGTCCATACTGGAGAAATATAAGGTAGATAAAATCTTACTGTATCTGCTCCATATTCTTTCATTGTTGTAAATGGTTCTACTATATTACCTCTAGATTTACTCATTTTCTTGCCTTCTGCATCTAATAATAAGTCGTTTACTAAAACATTTTTATATGGAGCACAGCCTTTTAGAAAAGTTGAAATTACTAATAAAGTATAAAACCATCCTCTTGTTTGATCAATACCTTCACATATGAAGTCTGCAGGAAATTGATGTTCCCATAATTCTTTGTTTTCAAATGGATAATGATATTGGGCAAATGGCATACTACCTGAATCAAACCAACAATCAAGTACATCAGGGATTCTTTTCATATCTTTACCACATTTTGGACATTTTAGATATATATTATCTATATATGGTTTATGCAAATCTAAATTATCATCTATTTTAGTAGTTGCTTTTTCTTTTAATTCTGAAATTGAACCAATCATCTCATTATGTCCACATTCACATTTATAATATGGAATTGGAGCTCCCCAATATCTGGTACGAGAAATAGCCCAGTCTTTGGCATTCATTAGCCAATTATTAAATCTTTTTGTTCCAACGTAATCAGGGTGCCAATTAACTTTACTATTAGCTTCTACTAATTTATCTTTGAATTTAGAAACCGCTATGTAATAGCTTGGCATTGTATAATATATAAGTGGTGAATCACATCTCCAGCAATGTGGATAATCGTGGGTTATTTTTTGTTTTTTAAATAATTTATCTTCTTGTTTTAAATATTTAATTATATCTAAATCAGCATCAAATACTAATGTATTTTTCCATGGTCCTTCTTTGTATGTTCCATCTAGACCAACAGGATTTACGTACGCTAATTCATATTTTTTACCAACACGTGAATCATCTTCACCAAAAGCTGGAGCCATATGTACTATTCCCGTTCCATCTTCCATACTAACATAATCATCACATGTTACAAAGAAAGAATTTCCTTCTACTTTTATAAATGGTAATAGTTGTTCATATTTAGTATATTCTAAATCTTTTCCTTTAAATGTTTCAATTATTTCTGCTTCTTCTCCGACTACTTTATCTTTTAGCGCTTTAGCTAGTATAAATTTATGTCCTAAAGAAGATACTTTAACATATTCTTCATTGGGATTTACACATAAAGCAACGTTTGCTAATAAGGTCCATGGAGTTGTTGTCCATACCAAAAAATATTCATCTTTATCTTTTAATTTAAAAGGTACTATTACAGTATTTACATCAACGCTTTTATAACCTTGAGCAACTTCGTGAGATGCAAGCCCTGTTCCACATCTTGGACAATATGGAGTTACTTTTGTTCCTTCATAAAAATATCCTTGTTTATAGAATTCTTTTAATATCCACCATTCTGTTTCTATATATTCGTTTTTATAAGTTAAATATGGATTTTCAGTATCGATAAATTGGCCCATTTTATGGGTTAAATCAGTAAATGCTTGTTCATTTTCACGGACACTATTTCGGCATTCTTGATTAAATTTTTCAATTCCATAGGCTTCAATGTCTTTTTTAGCTTTAAATCCTAATTTTTTCTCTACATGATTTTCAATAGGTAATCCATGAGTATCCCATCCTATTTTTCTTATTACTTTATTACCTTTCATGGTTTGATATTTACATACTATATCTTTTAAGTTTTTAGCAACCATATGATGTAATCCTGGAAATCCATTAGCAAATGCTGGTCCATCATAGAAGACCCAATAATTTTTTCCTTTTTCAATTGATTTATTTAATATATCTATTTCATTCCAAAAATCGATATATTTTTTTTCATTGTCTTCAAATTTCTCTTTGCTTAATTCTCTAAATTCTCTCATAATTTCCTCCTTGCAAAATAAAAATCCTTATATAAAATATAAGGACGAAAAAACCGCGGTACCACCTTACTTCACTAAAAGTGCACTCATTTGATAACGGCTTAAAGCCGGCTTTTTCTACTAATTTCAAAAAAGCACATTAGAAGTGATCTATATAATTATTATTTATTTGTTTACACCAACCACAAACTCTCTTTAAAATAATTAATTATACCGTCTTCCGCATTTGTTTTGAATTGTTTTATATTATATTAAATTATATGTTGATTGTCAAGTTTATAATTCAACTTTATCTAAATCTTCGATAATTTTTAATTGTGATTCTAGTAAAGATTTTACTCTAGCTTTATAGACTGTGATATTTTTTTGCATTTGCATTGTTTCTTTTTGTTTTTGGCTTGCTTCTAATAATGATTCATGAATTATCGCATTAGCATTTCTTCTTGCATCTTCAATTATCATATCAGCTTCTTGTTTAGCTAAATTCTTTAGGCGATCAGTAGTCTCCTGAATAGCAAATAAAGCTTTATTTATTTTATCTTCTTCTAGTTTTTTTTCATTTAGTTTTTTATTTGCATCTTCTAATTTTTCCCTATATTCTTTAGCTTCATTATCTAGTTGTTCTAATCTTTTTATAACAACATCGATAAATCTATTTACTTCATTAATATCATAGCCATTTTCTACAACAGAAAACCTTTTCATAGTATCACCCTTTATTACTACCAATCTAATTCTATATCATTTTTCTTTTTACTTTTATCATCTTCATCAGTAATTGAACCTTCTACATTAACATTTTTTGGTGTACATAAGAAAATGCCAGCGCCTATTTTTTGTAAGTCTCCACCAATTGCATAAACTGTTCCGCTTAAAAAATCAACTATTCTTTTTGCTTGATCAGCAGTTACTCTTTTCATATTAACAACTACTGTATTTTTCTTTTTTAAGTGATCGGCTATTTGTTGACTTTCTGAATAAGCTCGAGGTTCTAATAATATCATTTTACCACCATCATTTGTATTATTTTTATCTTCTTCATAGTATTCTTCTTCTGTATCTTCGACTTCATCAGTTAACATTTTTTTAAATTTATTTAATGCCATAGTTAACCTCCTATCTATTTTTATAAAACAATTTTATCACAGTTTAATAAAAAATACAATTGTTTTATTTATTTTTTTAAATAAAGTTGTAAAGCAAGAAGTGATATAAAATGTAATAAAAAACTATAAAGTATATTTATAACTTTATAGATTATTTAATGATTTACAAGTTTTAGAAAGCAAGCAAAGTCGCACGAGTTGAGTAGTCAAGGCCCGTATTGCCATGGTAGCTACTGAAGTAGAACACCCCCGCGTTGGAGCCATCGGAATATAAGCCACCGCGATAAAACCAAGACAAATGCATGTCTGGCATTGGATCATAATTAACAAATGTCGCGTAATCATTATACCATCCACCATATCTACTTGCTGTTGACATTACTTCTCCTGTTGCATCGCCTAATCTTGCTCTATTCATTGCTGATTGAGCATAGTCATATATTCCCATTGCATATGTATCTATATATTTAGTTGTTTCATCACTATTTTTGCTATCTGCTTTTACTAGAGTTTTTTCATTATACATTACTGGTATCATATTATCTACTAATTTTGGAGCATTTGCACCACTACTATCTAAATTAGGTGTATAAACATCTGTTATTAAATTCCTATTAGTAGGTAAATTTAAACTAGAAGTCTCACTATAAGCTACTCCTATATTTATAATAATACTACTATCTGTATTATTACTTACTGCTAAAGTTACTTTCTTTTTACTACTTGCATCAATAGAACCAAATGTTTCACTCTCACTATCAACGTATTTAGCTATTATTATATTATCATTAATAGAAGTTGGTTCTACCATTTCATACCATGCTCCATAATATAAATTACTAGTTGTATTATTACTTATATTAAAATCAATTATCTTTGTGTCTTTGGCATTTATAGTAATTCTTTCATATTCTAGTATTTGAGTTTCTGTAGGGAGAGATGATGCTGATAAGTTTACAAAATCATCAGTTTCTACGCTCATTGTAAACATTGCATATGTTGAATATAAAGCTAACGTAAATAAACCTATAACTATTAATAATATTAAATAACTTTTCTTCATAGGGTTTTCCCCCTAGCAGATAATAAAAAACAGAAAAAGATTCTAAAATTTAGAATTTCATTCTGTTTTTTACTTATATTTATTATTATTTCTTTTTTATTTAATAATAAATTTGACCCCCATATTTACTTATAGTTAACATATTTATTTTCATTATTACACCTCTATCTTGATCCTAAAAAGTCTATTAAGAAATATATTCCTGTTATACATATTGATAAGACAACTATTATTATTAATGCTTTAGCAAAGGAACTACCTTTTTTAGTTTCTTGGAAATCGTCATCAAAGAAATCTTTTTTTGAAAATTTATATGAACCACTGTAGAATGCTTTATCCTCTTCTTCTTTTTTTACACTTTCTTCAATTGGAATATCACTAGTATTATTTTTCATAGTATTTGCTACTGGTTCCATTACTACAGTATCTCCGGTTGGTTTTAAATCTGATAATATTTCTAGTGATAAGGTATTTGTTTTTTGCAAATTATCAGTAATTATATTTGTATTTGATATATTTGTATTTTCTATTTTTGGTGTTTCTTCTTTTACTGCTTCTTTTATTTGACTTTTTAATAGTTCATTAGATTCTAATGTTTTTAAGAAATTATAACTTTCTATATGTTCTTTTTTTTCTTCTGTTACTCTTGGTTTTGATTTTCTTGCTTTTTCTATTAATTCGTTAATATCATATATTTTATTTTCTTCATATCTTTTTATTGGTTCTTCTTTACTTTCTACTTGTTCATTTCTTTTTTTATGATATTCTTCTCTACTAGTTACAATTTCTTTTAATTTTTCAGCGTCTATTTCACTAACATTATCAGATACTGGTAAATGTTCAAACTGTGAATAGCTACCGTATACTTCTTTGTATAAATTAGAATTTCTTTTACTACGACTATATTCTTGATGTTCATCATTGTAATATTTTTCCATTCTACTATTCATATCTAACACCCTTTACTAATATAATAATAACATATTTTTGTATTTATTTAAAGATTTTTATTGATTTTTTTATAATTTATATTTATAATTAAATAGAAAAGAGGTATAAAATGAAAGTTAAAATCAATCAAGAAAAATGTATATCTTGTGGTTCTTGTCCTTCTTTAGCACCAGAAGTATTTGACTTTAATGATGAAGGTGTTGCAGAAGTTATTAAACAAGATGTACCAAAAGAATTAGAAGAAGCAGTTAAGGATGCGATTGAATTTTGTCCTACTCAAGCTATTTATGAAGAAAAATAACGAGAGATTCGTTATTTTTTATATCTATTATAATTTTCTTCAGCCTTTTGATAATCTACTATTTCAAACCAATCATTTATATAATCTTTCCGTTTTGCATTATGTTTTAAATAATAAGCATGTTCCCATACATCTAGGGTTAATATCGGCTTAAAACCATAAGAAAGTGGTGTATCCTGATTAGAAGTATTTATTATTTGTAATTTATTGTTATTTAAAACTAAAAATGTATAACCACTACCCTTTAATTCTAAGGCTTTTTTTCTAAATTCTTCTCTAAATTTTTCATAACTGCCAAATTGTTTATCAATTTCTTCTTTTAAATTACCAATTGGTTTATTATTTTTATTTGGACTCATAGTATAAAAATATAACTCATGATTTAAGCTTCCTCCTAGATTAAATAGTAATTCTCCTCTATCTTCTAAATTAAACATATCAATTCTATCTACTAATTCTTCCATACTATATATATAATTATAATCATTTTTTACTAATAATTCATTTAATTTATTAATATAATTATTATAATGTGTATTATAGTGTAGATCTAGAGTTTTATCATCGATATAAGGCATTAAGCTATTATAATCTAATTTTATTTTTTCATACATGTTATCACTCCCTTTTAATTATATTAAAATAATAAAAATACTATACATTAATAAAGATAATGGTTTGGCAATTAAAATAGTAAAAATAAAGGTTGGTAATTTCATACTACTAATACCTGCAAGATAGCAGGATAAATCATCTGGTAGACCAGGTATTAATATACATAAGAAAAATATTTTATTAAATTTTGATGTCTTTAAATATTTTAAATATTTATCTATCGTTTGTGCTTTAAATAATTTTCTAATTAGTGCTAGGCCATATGTTTTGGCTAAAAGATACGCGAGGATGGAGCCTAAGGTTAAGCCAATATAATTATAAATAAAGCCCAAAATAGGTCCAAATGATAAGACACCAATTAAACAACTAGCACCACCAGGTATAACTGGAAATATAACTTGAATTGCTTGTAGTAAGATAAAAAGTAAGACACCAAAAAGACCAAATTGTTTAATATAATTTATTAATCTCGTTTGATCTTCAAAAATACCTGTTTGTAAAAAATAAATTAAAATTATTACTAGTATTATTGTAATAATAATTGTGATTATTTTAAATAGTTTTGCTAAATTAAATTCTTTTTTCATAGTATCTTCCTTTTTATTACCAATAAAATCATATTGTAAATTATATTTATTGTCAAGTTTATTTTGTATATAAGGTGTAAATATAAGTAAAATAAAAAGTGTATTTTCACACTTTCTATTTTATTTTTTTTAAAACTTTTTCAAAAACTTCACATTCTTGCGCATGTTCTTTTTCAATTTTGATTTGATGAGCTTTTTCATATCCGCCGACTTTAAATGATTTTAATCTACTTTCAAATTCATCTTGTCTTATACTTTCTAATACTCCACTAGCTTGTTTATTATCTATTATAAACTTGTGTTCTTTAATATTTCTTATTGGCTTTTTAAAAAGTATTTTTTGTTGATACATGCGAAGTAAGATATAATTAGCTAATGTTTTGTGGCCATAGCTATCGATGTGAAAATTATTTTCTTTATAGATATGATCACTTGCGACTTGATTAGTATCTATATAATTTATTTGATATGATTTGCATATTTCATTTAATGTTTCATTATATTTATAAATTAAATCTCTAAATATTTTCATATCTTCTTTTTCTAATGATTTTGGAATATACGCTCCTAATGTATAAATATCACTTTTACTATTAATTGCTAATAAATTATCAAAATTACTACGTATTCCATCAAATACTTTAGTTAATATTTTTGGATCTTTAGCTTTACTTTGAATATAATAATAGTTTGGATAAATATCTTTTAATTTATATTGTTTTTTTATACTAAAAGGATCACTATCTATTTCTCGCATCAAATTATTAGTGCCACTTGAATATATAATTGTTGGTTCTTCTGCATTTTGTAAAGCAGTTGTTATATGAATGTTTTTATCATTTTCTTTTACTTTGTAGACTAATTTATAAACATTAGCAAGTCGACTTAAATTGGTTGGGACTTTAAGATCTCGAGCAACTTTTTCAAAAGCTGAGACTGCACCATATAGTTGAGCTAATTTTATCTCTTCTATCGATACATTAGCTTTTAATAAATAATTGATGTGTTCTGTTTTGTTAATAAGTAGCGAAAAGGCATTAATTACATCTGGTTTAAATTCGTTTGTTGTTAGAATAGATGCTAGATTATCAAGTAAATCTTTTTTTAAGAAATTAGAATTAATATTTAGCCCTTGTGAGTCATTAAGTCCAACAAGTAGTAAACCTTTATCTTGATAATATTTTGCTAATTCACCAGCGCATATATCAAGATTTTTGATTTTTTGGTCATATTTTATTTTCATATCTGACCTCCTTTTCTAACTTTATTATACTATTTTTAAAATAGTTGTCAAGTTAGTAATAACGAGTTAAATCTGTTTTAATTTTATTTAAATATTTTTGACATATTTTATGTTTTTTTTCAAATTCTTCAGTTACTTCACTACAATACCATCTAGGATATTTAATATCTAAAAGTGCTATTAAGTGATCGATTATTTCTTCTTTTTCTTGCTTACTTGCATTTAGCCAACTGACTATATTTTGAATTCTATATAGAGTATGTAATATATAAATATCTTCTATTTGTTGTTGATATTTTTTGTCTAATCCTTTTTTATTCATTTCACTTCTCATAGTATCTAGACAAAAAATTATATCTAAAACATTGGGAAATTTAAAAATAAAATCTTTAATTGTCGTATTAACTGCAACTCGATAATTATATACATCTTCATTTAAATGTAATATTTTTTTACTACTTGCAATTACAATTGGTACAAAACTTAAATCTTCCCATTTACTATTTTCTTTAAATTTTAAATCTCCAATTAGTTTTCGACTCATTAACTTATTACCAATACTTGGTGATTCATTAAAAAGATAATTTTCATCTTGTTCGATATTTATTATTGTATTTTCATTTATGTTCATAAAATTTGCTTTATTGCTAATTTTTATTGGTCCAATTATCATTTTATAATTACCACGAACTAACTCTACATTATTTTCTTTAGCTAGAGTATACATTCTATCTAATATGTTTAAGTCTAGATAATCATCAGCATCAACAAATTTTATAAATTCACCACGAGCTATTTCTAAACCTTTATTTCTAGAAAATCCTACTCCTTTATTATTTTGATTAATTATTTTTAATTTCTCTTTATATTTTCTTGATAAATCATCTAATATTTTTAAGCTATTATCAGTTGATCCATCATTAATAGCAATTATTTCTATATCTTTTAAGGTCTGACTAGCGATAGTGCTAATACACTTATTTAGGTATTTTTCCATATTATAAACTGGAACGATAACACTTACTTTTGGCATATTTTCCTCCTTGTGATATATTATAGCACATTATCTTGTTTTTCCACTTATTTTTTTATAATTATAAATTGCTCTTAATGCTTCTAAACTAATTATAGTATTTTCAAATAATTTTGCTTTTTCTTCATTCTCTATAAAAAGTGAAAATTCATGTCGTATATATTTGATGCAACAATAAATTTCTTCAGCTTTATCAGTATAAAGGATGCTTTTTAAGTTGTTTTTTAATTCTTTATTAATTTTACATTCTAATAAAAAGTTAGAAACACTATTTAGTTTATTTATAATCATATCTTCATCAACTAAATTATTTACTCTATATTTACATAAAAAATCTAGATTTTTTATAAAATTTATTATTTTTTTATAAGAATTATATTTCTCTAATTCAGTAATTAATCCTAGTAGATTAGCATTAAAATAATGCTCTTCCATCTGTTTTTCACCGACTAATCTTTCTATTTCTTTAGCTATTAGTTGCTCGAGAAGATAAGAACAACTATCTCGTACTTCTTCAAATTCATAAAAATATTTATGAGTTAAGTATTCTGTGTAGCCTTCGTTTAATCCTACTCCTATTGAACTTGGTCTTTGTGCAAAGCCAATGTAAGTATTTTGTTCTGTTTTAACACTGCTGGCAGTGTGAAATAATTCATGAAAAAATACTGATTTATTATAATCTTTAGATAGTTCAATTAAGTTATTATAACTACTATAGGCTCCTAGTATTTTGCTATCTTGTTTGAATAATAGTTTTTTAATTATATTAATACGATCAAAATTAACACTCTTTATTTTTAATGTTTTTAAATTATTCAAAAAGGCAATATAATCAAAATCTTCTCTTCTATTCATAATTGTTGTAATGAATATTTTTAAATCATCTCTTATTTGTTCACTTAATTGTTCAATATCAAAGTTATTTTCAACTTCATCTTTATTTAATACTAATTTAGGTGGTTTTAATATTGTTGTTTTTTTATTATAATCTTTTTTTATCTTATACTTTTGAATTTTTGTATTTATATTATAAACTGTTATTGTACCAATGGCTGCGGTTAAAATGTGATTTGCAATTAAGTCTTTATAATCTAATTGTTTTAATAAATTTAATATTTCTTCCATACATACCTCTTATAAACTATATTTTTTTATTCCTTGTAAATAGGCTTCGCCTTTTTTTGTTTTTATTTTTAAAATTGGGTGATTATTTGATAATTTACACTCTATTTTTTTGTGTCCTAATAAATTAATTGCTTCTATTATATTTACGCTAGGAATACTTACTTTATTGACTAGAGTATCTATTATATAATTTTCTTTATTTAAAAGTTCTTCTCTTATTGATATATTTTTATAATATTTCATTAGTTTTTTATATTTTTGTAATATTGTTATTAATTGTTCATTACTAATTAGTTGTAATTTATTATTTACTTCATTTGGAATTATAAATGGTTCATTTACTATATATAAAGATTTTTGATTAGTAAATATTTGTTTATCTTCTAATATTTTATATAAACATATATTGCCACTGTTATTTATATAGTTAATAAATTCTTGTTGTCTTTTTTGATTTAATATACTTTTTATTTCATTATCAAGTATTCTATCTAATTGTTCATAGTTTTTTATATCATGATAATATAATGCTTGTTCAATTATTGTATTCATTTTTTCTCCTTTTAAATTATTAAGTATATATAATATATCACAAAATATATAAGCATTATTAACCCTTCTTTTTTATTAATTGTTTTTTCGCTTCGCGCAAATAATAGTAGTATAAAGGATGATAAAAATACCATTAATATGTCGACAAAGCCAAATCCTGTTAATATTATATCTCCATAAATTGCTATTGGAAGTCCTAAGACTATACATACGTTAAATATGTTTGTGCCAATAATATTACCTATTGCCATGTCAAATTCGCCTTTTCTAGCGCTTGTTATAGTCATTATCATTTCTGGTAGACTAGTTCCAACAACAATTACAAACATAGTTATTATTTTTTCACTAATGTTTAGAGTATAAGCAATATTTTTAGCAGAATCTATTATTAATTCACTACTATACACTATTAGTATTAGTGATATTACTAATAAAATTATTGCTAAAGGTGGAGAATATTTTGCTTCGATTACTTCTTCTTGATTAGCATTTTTTCTAAATAACATTTGAATTAAATATATTAAAAATAAAGAGAATAATAGTATTAATATAATGGCATCTGCACGAGAAAACGCATTAGATGTTAATGGATTAAAAAGACTATCCATCATTAAAATAGAAAATGCTGTTGTAACTATTAGTAATATTGGTAATTCTTTTTTTATCGTATTATGTTTTATTTTTATGGGATGAAATAAACTAGCAAGACCTACGATTAGAAAAACATTAACAATACAACTTCCTATTACATTAGCAAAAGCCATAGCGCCATCACCATTACTAACACTTCGAAATGATATAGCGACTTCTGGGGCACATGTTCCAAATGATACAATTGTTAGAGCAATTAGAATTTTGGGTATTCCTAGTTTTAAAGCTAATGAAGAAGAGGCGTTTACTAAAACGTCAGATGCTTTTATTATAATAATAAATCCTACTAATAATAGTACTACATTTAATAGCATATACTTCACCTCTTCTTATAAAGTATTCCACATTGTTATTATATCATGGATAATTGGGGTTGTAAATAATACATTAAATTAAAAAAATACTAAAAAATTAGTATTAATCATCTATTTCTTCAAACATTTCTTTACCAACACCACATAAAGGACAAACCCAATCGTCTGCTAGATCTAGAAATTTTACTTTTTCTACGGCATCATCATAAATGTAACCGCATATTTTACAACGATATTTCTTCATACTTCTCCTTTCTTAAGATATAATTATTATATCAAATTTTTTTAATTTTTTCTAATTATTTATATATTGTTAGTATTTTATTTTGTAATAATTATAGTTAGTATAAATATAATATATATAGTTAGATAGATTTGTTATTATATTACTTTTTAAATATTTGCTATAGACAAAAGGCTTGACTTAACCAATATTTGTTTGATATAATACTTATGACAAATGGGGTCGGTTATGGATTCGACAGAAATATTTAGGGTTTAGATAGCAAGTCGTTATTCCACGTTACGGAAAAATAAAAATAACTGGAAACAGTAATAGAAATGCTGTAGCATACGCATAGTTAACAAGCTACAGGCTCTCGTTTTCTTTGCTTATGGGAAAAATTGAGGGTTCATATAATAAGCTATATTATTAGTAATGACTATAGCTAATAATGAATATAATAGTCTAGCAAATAATTAGGTTGTCAATTAACGAAATTATTTGTAAATTTAATAATTGACTAAACTTGTAGAGGTTTAAATCGCGGTATTTTTGGACAGGGGTTCAACTCCCCTCGACTCCACCATTTTGCTGAAATAGCTCAGTTGGTAGAGCAATCGTCTCGTAATCGATAGGTCGTAGGTTCAAGTCCTATTTTCAGCACCACTAGACGCCTCTTTAGTTAAATGGCATAACGAAGCCATGGTAAGGCTTAATAGTAAGTTCGATTCTTACAAGAGGCACCAGATTGATAATTACTCGAACTTATAAAAGTTTGAGTTTTTTATGTATTTATTTTTTATTTTGACATATAATAATATAAAAAGTATTGACGTACATAAAAAAGTACGTTATAATGTAACTGAGGTGAAAATATGAATACTATAAATATAACTAATGCTAGACAAAATTTATTTCAATTAGTTTCTGATGTGAATAAAGGCTTTAATCCAATCAATATAATTAACAATAAAGGTGAAAATGCTATATTGTTATCAGAAAGTGATTGGCGAGATATAGAAGAAACTATTTATTTAAATTCTATACCTGGCTTTGTAGACTCTATCAATGATGCTAGGAAAGAAGATAAAAATAATTGCACTGTTTATAAAAAAGGTGAAAAATGGTAGAATACAAAATAATATTTTCTAAATTAGCCGATAAAGACAAAAAATTATTAAAACAAGCTGGACTTGAAAGTAAAGCAAAAGAATTACTAGATTTAATAGCAATAGATCCTTATCAAACACCACCAACATATGAAAAACTAAAAGGAAACTTAAATGGTCTTTGTTCAAGAAGAATAAGTTATCAACATAGGCTAGTATATGAGATAGATGAGAATAAAAAAGAAATATTTATTTTAAGAATGTGGACTCATTATGATAAATTATAATGTATTTTTAGAAATTAACCTTCTAAAAAATTTCCAAACGTGTATAACTCACGCACCAGATTGATAATTACTCGAACTTACGAGTTATATATAGAGAACTTGCCAAAAGTTCTTTTTTGTGTTATTATGAATATGTCAAGGAAACTTGCATAAAATAAAAAAGAGGAACATTCGATTCCGAAAGTGAATGTCGCCTCTAATAAAATTAGGGTTGACACTCAATCAGAGATGAAAGAGTGTCATATTTTTATTGCTATTACCAATAAGGTAAGGAGTAATAAAATGATAGAAATAAGACGAAGGACTTTTATTATAAAAGTTCTTTTATTCATTTCTATCCCTCCTTTCTTTCTCAAGATTGGAGGACGACACTCACATCAAATGTTCCTGTTAGAATTATATAATAAATGATTTCATAATGTAAATGTCAACATCAAATGTCATAAAAATGTCATTATTAAAATGTCACAATTTTTAGATTAATGAGTATATTTTTATAACTCATTTTTTTATTCCAATTTCCTTTTGACAACTACGCGAAAACAAAGAAAAAATTTAGAATAAATAGTTTAAATTCATAAAAAATGATATAATACTATTAAAAGACCTTTAAGGTGTATCGAACCTAGCACTTTATGTGTGAATGTTCTAATCGTATATTAAGTACGAGATCCCTTAATCAGAAAAATAATCCGAAAGGGTTACTTTTTCTTTTAAAGTATGTTATATTTGTATTAATTAATAATTATTACTAACTATTTCTTTTGTCCTAGCAGTTGCTCTGTTTATTTCTATAAGAAGTTGGCAGATTTTTTTAATATAATTATGTAAAAAAAGAAGAAATTAATTTTTCTTCTCTTTAATAATGAATCTGACTCCTTTTTTCTTGTCATTTTCAATATCTATATCATAATTCAAAAAGTGTAGTGTTTTTTTAACGATGGAAAGTCCTAGGCCAAAGACACCCTTGACCCCTTTTTCGTATGGAGTAAATATGTTATTTAAGACGTTATCATCTATTTTAGGACCGTCGTTATATAAAATTATTTTATTATTTTTTACTGTTATGGATACTTTTTTATCGGCATAGCGCATAAAATTATTTAATATGTTATCAATAATCGCTTCCCACATATCGGCACTACCACGGAAAATTTTATTCTTTTTATCAATTTCAAGAGCGAATTCAACATCTGGACGTGTAATTTTAAACTTATCTACAGCAGCATTGATAGTTAAACTAACGTCATGTTTTACATTCATATTTTCTTTTTTGTCTTTAAAATAATTTAATTTATTTAGATATAATAAGGAGTGAACTTTTATTTCTAATTTATTTAATTGTTCTTTAATAATTTCTAATGCTTTTTCCTTGGTTTCAACGCCATCTTCAGTAGCGTCCACATATGCTTTCATAACTGTAATTGGTGTTTTAAAATCGTGTGAAATATTTTGATACATTTGATTTTTATACTCTTCTTGTTCTTTTAAATAGTCTCTCATGTTATTAATAGCAGTATCTAGTGTATGTATCTCATCATCATAAGTACTATTTACATCATTTCTAAAATGATCATTGTCTATATTATCAACATTGTATTTTAATTTCTTTATTCTACTAACAAGACTATTGGACCAACTAATTAGTAAGAATGAGACGATTATAAACGTAAGACCAATAACAATGGCGATATTAAGTAACATATCTTTTCGCATTTCATTAATATATTTATCATTGGTTATGGCAATTTTGGCGCCATTATCTGTTTTGGTTGTATTATAATAGTAGGTATTTATCTTATATTTGAACTTTCCATATTCGTTTTTAATTTTAGTTAAAATAGTTTCAACATCATCAGTTTTCATAACTGAATTAATATTTCCAGACACTAGAACATTGTTATCACTACCTATAAAAATGTAGACTACTTCAGAATCAATAGTACTATTGCTAATATCATCCTCAACAAATTCTAATGGCTGTTTTAAATAGTTATAAAGGTTTTCTTCGTAAATTGGAAGTAAAGTTTTAGGAAGGACTAATCCTAGTGATATTATAAGTATACTAATTACTAATACATAGATTAAAAATAATTGCTCTGTTAAGGTTTTCTTTTGTTTCATGTTAATCGATAACCAAACCCATAGATAGTATTAATGTTTAATTTAGTCATCTTTTTGCGTAGTCTCCTAACCAAATCATCAACAACTCGGTCAGTTCCAAAGTAGTCATCCCCCCAGATGTTAGTTAGTATATCATCCCTGGAAAAAGATTTATTCTTGTTTGTAACAAACATATATAGAAGATCGAATTCTAATGTTGTTAAAACAAGTTCTTTACCATTAATACTAACTGTTCTTTTATCAGTGTCAATTACATAATCATTGTATTGTATTTTTACCAAATTTTTATCATATACACGTTTTATAATTCTATTAACTCTAAGTACTAGTTCTTTTGGTGAATATGGTTTTGTTAAATAATCATCACTACCAAGTTCTAATCCTATTATTTTGTCTAAATCTTTATCACGGGCTGACGTAAAAATTACTGGCATCATGTCATTAGTCTCACGAATTTTTTTAATAATATCATAACCACTAATATCGTCTGATAACATTATATCTAAAATCCATAAATGTGCTTTAATTTCAACATTCTTAATAGCATCCGCGCCTCTTGTATAACTAATTACATGATAACCTTCTTTTTCTAAATAGGTCTTGATGAGATTATTTAAATCAAGTTCATCTTCAACTAAGACAATTGTAAACATATTATCACCACCAACTTAGTATAAGTATATCACTAATTATTTTCTTTTTCTAGTTATTTCTTATTTTTTATCTATATTTCTTCATATATCACCCTCTTTTCGTTTATCATTATATCTTTAAAAGATAGATAAATTATCAAAATATTATGGGAAATTATGTTATCATGAACTAAAGGTAAAACAAGTTTTACCTGTCCTTGTTGTTGCCTCCAAGGTTTCCTACTGTAAACAGAATTACTTTCTGTTATTCATAGGCATAAATTCCGATGGTCGCCACCGTATTTTGTTTATTTTTATTTTTTATTAACTTTGATAATGTATTTTCATTATTATATTTTTCACCTTCATTTGTAATTAAACTATAACATGCAAAATATATATTTGCCAATAGCTTTTAGTTAAAAAAATATTTTGTTACAGTTCTCTATTTAGTTTTGTTAGAATCAAATATGATACAGCTTTTTATATTTTTTCTTGAACAGAGTACTTTCCTATTAAAAAAACTAACTTTAATATAGTTAGTATTTAAAAATCAATGAATAAATTATATCAATGGCAAAAGCAATTATAAATACGTAAGTTGCTTTTTTGGGTATTTTTTTTATAAATCTATCCATAAATGGTTTTATAAAATAGATAAATAATAAACTAAAAACTCCCCATACTAAAGCTAGCTCTAGGCACATATATTTACCAATATTATATTTTTTATTACTATAATTCCAAAGTTCTACATTTAATAATTCTTTTAGTAAAACACCTCCTAGTAGTTCTATTAGTGATAGTAAAATGGCAAAAACAAAAAAACTTATAATTATTTTTAAAAAACGATTAGTTTTTATTTTTTCAATTATATATTTATTAGTTATTAAAATTATTAATACCCCTATTCCATATACAGGAGTAATTGGTCCTGATAAAAAGCCACTGTAGTTGTCTATTGAAAATATTTTATATAGAGCTGATTCCATTAAAAAGCCAATTACAGAATATATAAAAAACGAATTTATGTAATACATATTATCACCAATATTATTGTTTACATTTTTGGTAATTTTATGTAAAAAAATAACAAGCTTTCGCTTGTTATCTCCATTGAGTTTTTCCTGTTGCTTCATATCCTGATAATGATTTACTTGTTGACCATTTTACATCACTATAGTCTCTTTGATATGAATAAGAACGATATAATGTAACTTTAGATGTATATGTATTTTTTACCTGATAACCACTATATTTTGAGGCATTGGATGCTAAATCTGTTACACATGTATTTTCATTACGATATTGTATTTTAAAATGTACAGGAATAAAATATAGATTTTTATAAGGCGATACACCTCTTGTATTATACATTTCAACCCAATAATCTACCTTGATGTAATTACCATCTTTATAATAATATGCTCTTAATAGTTTTATATTATTTGATTTTAATGAACTATTTTTAAGAGTCGTTCCACTAGTTACAACACCTGATGATACTCCTCCTGTTATAAAAGTTAAATTAGATGAACTATTTACATGACTATTATACATTGAGGTATTGTTATTATAAAATTCTTTAGTTAAGAAATTTAGATAATTTGTATTTGATGGAACTCCATTTAGTCTAATAGTAAATTTATATCTTTGTCCTGTAGATACATTCCTAGTTACGTATCCAACTGCGTAATAATCATCTGTTATTAATTTACAATAATTGTTCATGGTTCTGTTTTCAGTTTTTGTCTCAACGTTGCTACCACTTATTCTATTTGTTTGCCAACTACCATATACTTTTTTTAATCTAACGTGTTCATAATATAGAGTTTTATTAGTAGTGCTACTGCCACCACCGGTAGAACCTCCTCCACTTGAACTACCTCCACCAGTTGAGCTTCCTCCGTTTCCGCCTGAAGAGCTTCCACCACTACTTCCTCCACTAGAACTACCTCCACCAGTGGAACTTCCATTACCAGAATCATCTGATGGTTTTTCTTCTTTAGAATCGTCTGGATCTTTTTTATCGCCATCATCTTCTTTTGGTGGATTTTCTTCATTTGGTTGTTCTTCTTCGTTACAATCATCACCAACACAGTTTCCTTCAGAATCTATTGAAGTATAAATATAATCTTTCTTTTCTCCACATTCTAATTCGATACGAAGAGCATAATAATCATCAACTAATGTTGCTTGTGAATAACTATTTTGTTGATTACAACTCTTATCAAAATCACCAATGTATTTCATTTTTATTAATTCTTCTAATGTAACTGTTTTATTTTCTCCAATCTCAGTTGGTAAATTACCGTTTTTAAAAAATTCAATTGATGCATCTTTTAAAGTATTCATGTTATCTTCAAATGTTTTTTCTTCATTTCTATCACTTATTTTAATGAATAACCATATTACTAATAGGACAAAAACGACAAATATAACTACTTTGACAAATAAACTCAACCAATTTATTTTTTTTATCTCCTCATACATTATATCATCCCCTTATTATATCCCACTTTATTCTTCAATTGCAGGGCAAGTTAACCCACATTCTAAATCGTAATAACTTGTTAGAGTTTTATGATTATTTCCACACACTAAAACAACATCTAATTGATATTTATCTTCTAGTTTTTTTACTCTTGCATATGATGCCATGTCAATACACTCTTCGTGATAGCTAGTTTCTAATTTATCAATTAGATTATTGTCATACATTTTCTTTAAACTAATTACCATGGTATTATTCTCAAGCATATCATCATGATAATAATTTCTAACTGCTTCTTCCATTAACTTTTGATTATTTTCATAATTTGTATCAACTTTTGGTGAATTATCTTCTGTAAATGTTATGTATAAAAATATTATTATCCATACTAATAAAAGACAAATGACGACAATCATGACAATTTTCCTAATTTTTTGCATTTTTTCAAATCTTAATTCTTCATCAGTCATGAGTGCGCCTCCTTTTTTTCTATATAAGCTGTCTTTATGATATCATAACAACTAATGTTTGTCAAGAAATATAAGCGAAAAAAACGAAATGACTACTCGATATTTAACTCAATTATAGTCATTCCAATATTATAATTATCTATCTTAAATGATTTTACTTTTTTGTGATGAAGTAAAACCTCATGTACACTTCTTCTAACTAATCCTTCTCCTATTCCATGAATTATTATAATCTTATTTTGATGTAAAAATATATTTTCATTTATAAAATCATTAGTGGCTACTTTAGCACTTTGCATATCATATCCATGTAAATCTAATTTAGGAATATTTTTATAGAATATATCATCAATCATTTGCATCACCACTATAATTGTATCACATATTTAGTCTTTTTGAGATGGTAATTCTATTTCTACTTTTGTTCCTTGATTTAACTTGGAAAAATAATTTAATGTTCCTCCATGGGCTCTAATTATTTCTTGTGATAAGCTTACTCCTATTCCACTACCACATTTTTTGGTTGTATAAAACAAATTTTTAATCTGTTTTAATGTCTCTTTATCCATACCTACCCCATTATCTTCTACTATAATTACATATTTATTATCTTTAATTTTGCTATCGATAGTAATTATTCCTTTATCTACAATAGCTTCTTGACTATTTTTAAGTAAATTAAGTAATACTTGTTTTAATCGATCATAATCTCCATTTATATACATTTCATCATCTTTTTCATTGTATTTTAATTTAATATGATGAGACTTATTTAAAATTTTAAATGAATCATATACATCATCTAATAAAACTGAAATATCAATTATTTCTTTTTTTATCTTAATTTTACTATACTCTAAAAAGTCATTCATAATATTTAGACTACGATTTATTTCTTGTTTAACTATCGGTATATATTTATTTAATTTAGTTTGATTATTTATATCTAACATATCTAAATATCCTTTACACACTGATAGTGGGTTTTTAATCTCATGCGTTAGCTTAAATAAAGAATTTTTTATCTCTTTTTCTCTTTCTAACTCTTTTATTTCATAAAATAAATTAGTCATTTTACTAATAGAATTTGACAAATATAAAATTGAGAATGTAATAAAATAAAAAAGTATAGTTATAAGAAAAATAGCAATTAACATATAAACATCTTTAATTGTATTAACGAAGAAATATTCAAACGATAAGAAAAAGCCTTGTATAACTGCAATTATTGCAATAAATTCATTATCTTTTATTTTTCTTTTTACACTAATTACATAAAATATATAATAACTAATTAATTTGATTGTTAAAATAACAACTGAATAATTAAATATATAATAACTATATAAAATAACAAAACTAGATAAAATTATCGCTAGATAGCCTTTTTTCTTTAAATATGCAACAATTATTGGAATATTTGAAAAAAGTAAAATGCGATTATCATTTATACTACTTCCATATTTTAAGAATATATATAAAGAAGTAAATAAAGTTAAGCAAAGAAGTAATTCATTATATTTTTTATTCTTTATTAAAATATAACAACTATATAAAAAATATATTAAGATAGGAAAAAGAATCAAAATTAAATTTAAAAATATTTCTTCGATTAAATTCATAAAATCACCATGTTCATTATATACAATTTATTTGTCGAACTTTGTCGAATTTTGTCAAAAAAGATAGAAAAAAGAAAAAATATAACATTTGTTATACTTTTAAATCATCAATATACTTTTTTAATTGACGGGCATTGCTACCTAAAATAATTTTAAGTTGATCATCTATTTCTACAACACCTTTAGCCCCTAATTTCATGATACCTTCTTTATTGGCTTTACTAATATCTTTTAAGGTTACTTTAAATCTTGACATTTCTACTTCAGTCTCAACGATGTTTTCTTTTCCTCCTAGATATTCAACTAATTTATTTAGCTCTAGTTTTAAATCTTTTTTATTACTTTTAACGATTGCTAAAGCAATTATTACTAATATTGCAATTATAATTATATATTGGTATAATTCCATAATATCACCTATCCTTTTTCATTATACAATATTTTTTTTATTATCACAAGTTTTTTAGCTTAAATAAATAAAAATGAATGTTATATTTTTCATATTTTTGATATCCTTCATATATCAAATTATAATTTGTATCTAATCCTTCTATATTACTTATATCATCTTCATCTTCTTTAAATCCAATTATAACGTAATCAACTAACTTATTTTTTATATAACTATTTTGCATTTCATAATTATCTGGTAATCTTTCATAATCAATATTCATCCGATGAAAATACTTGCAATTTGGAATAATATTTAAAATATTATAAAAACCATAATCAAGCGCGCCATAGTTTAGAATAGTTGTATTTTCATCTTGATCTTTTTTTATTATATCAGCTATTTTATACTGTTCATAATCTTGTTTTTTAGTTAATATATAATCTTTATAATTTGCAAACATATAAGATGATAATGCTATGATAACAATATATATTGCTAATAATATATACCTATATTTATTAGTTATTAGCCTATCTAGTAATTTATGATATTTATATATAATAAATACAAATAAAATTAAGTAAAACATAGTCATTGGAATAGCATAATATTTAAAAGCTCGAAGACCGATATAAATTCCTAAAAATGTAGTTATTATAATACTTATAATGGCTATTTTTTCTTTCTTAGTTGTAAATAATTTATAAATTGCATAAATAAGAAATGGTAATAATATTAAATAGATTTTACTATAAAATATATTTTGTCCCCCTATTTTTATGCATTCAATTAATCTAGTTATTATATTAGAACTAGAACCAGTATAAGATCCAACATTAATAGTAAAATAAGAATATATAAAATCTGAAATTGCATTATTATATATAAAATATATTAAAATAATAAAGATTGTTATTATCATAGCACTTAAAAATAAGAAACATGATAAAAATGCTTTTTTATATTTCTTTTTTATAATTAAATCAAAGAATATAAATGCCATAAATCCAAACCATAAACCGATTAAATTAAATTTAATCATCGATACTACTGCACATATTATACCATTTATTATTAGTTGTTTATAATCTAGATTTTTAACTTTTAAATTATATATAAAATAATATAGGCCGACCGCTAAAAATGGTAGGCTAAACTCCTCTGCACTTCCTCCATGGACAAATGCATTAGATGTAGTTATTATAATAGCAAAGATTGGTAAAATTAAATATGAATACTTATAATCTTTAAACAAATGAATTATTTTATCTACGTAAGTTAAAAAGATAGTTAATGATATTACTTCTAATATAAAGATACCTGATATATATTTAGTACTCGTAAGATAACCTATTATATATATTAGATATAAAATAGGTCCTTTTTGTTCAATTATATCTTTATATAAAACATTGCCTTCTAATATACTTCTAGCAACAGTTAGAAAAGAATTTGCATCTTGCCAATCATTAAATGGGTATAAAAATGAAAATTTAGTTGTAAATAATAAGACAAGAAATGAAGTTAGAAACAAAAAGATTATTTTCTTCATTTTATCCTCCTAAATTTTATTTTAATATAATTAAAAATTATATAAACTATAACATAAATAGTAATTATTCCAATTGCTTCTATTATATTATTTGTCTTAAGTGGCACTAGTAGTTGTAATAATATTAATATGATACACAAAATCAAGTTTTCGTATATTATGTTAATAACACTTGAAAAATAATTGCTAAAGTTTAGTTTATGAACATTATTAAAGTATATAATTGTAATAACAATTGGGATAAAAAGTGATAAAATTGTACTTATTATATCCCCATAAATCATACTATAACCCATTCTATATAATGAATTTATTAAAGGAATAGTTGTTATTATTTTTAATAATAATGCTGTAATTAATACTATATTAAAATTCTTTTTATTTATAAGTAAGTTCATGGCAATATTATACATAATTAAAAATAGTGATAAATATATTAATAAACTAAATATATAAGCATTAGTATTACTACCAAAAAACACTAATAATAATGGTCCTGATAATATACTAATTAATATTGTTAATGGTAATAATTTATTAAATAATTTAATATAAGTTGTGTTAATATCTTCATCTATTTTTTTAGGATAGAAAAATATTGTTATAAATATTATAAAATAATAATAATAAAAATATACATCTACTAATAAAGTTGCAACTACTTGATAATCATATAAATATTTATTAGTTAGACTAAAGTATAAAAATATTAAAGACATATAATAAAATGCTAGAATAGATAAACTTATGAATGTTTTTTTGATATTTGCTAAAAAGATAGGTTTTAACTGTTCTAGTTTTACTTTTTTTATTTTAAATATTTTGTAATTTAATATAACAATTATTATTAGAGGTATATATTGTTCTAAGAACAAACTAGAAATTAATGTATTAACATTTATACTAGTAAAATTATATAGTAATAATATTATTATTATACTAATTAAATTAAAGAAAGAATAAATTATACTGATAAGTAAACTATTTTTCTTTTTATTATTTAAATTTAGATATTGTTTTATTATATTTATAGTAGGATATATAAAAATTGTCATACCCATAGATAAGAAGATATATTTGATTTCTTCAAAGAATAAATTACCTATTATATAAGATATTAAGGCATACATTAAACTTATAAATACTATAACTATTATACTAGGAAATAATAAATTACTACTTTTACTATTATATTTGATATTAGAAAATGTATTTATAAAGATAAGATATAAACTAAAGACTAATAATAAAGAAAATAAATCAGTACTATTTACTGTTAAATTAAGTATTATTAATAGTATTAATCCTAATATAAAACAAATTATTTTTTTACTCATATATACACCTACTTATATAAATTTACTAATAGAAAAGATTATTATACCGACAATTATTCCTAGTATTGATTTAAGTTTGTTTTTGTTTTTTAATATATGGGGCAATAATTCAAATATTATTATATAAACTAACATTCCTAATGTTATAGATAAGATTACACCTCTTATAAATTCATTGATTATTAAATCGTTGAATACTAATATAGTTAGACCACCAAAAAAAGTTGCAAGTGATACAAATAAACTATAGATTATGGCTTTTTTCTTTCCTTGATGATATAGAAAAGATGTTATACTCATACCTAGTGGTATATTATGTAAAGCTACTCCAAGAGCTAACATTAATCCAAAATTTAAAGATGTATTTAAGGATGTATAAACGGCCATACCTTCTAAATAGTTATGGATAAATAAGGCAACTGAAGTAATTAGGCCAACATGAATTAAATTGTTTTTATTATGTGAATGATGATCTGGTATAAATTTATCTAATATTTTTAAAATAAATATTCCAATTATTACTAATAATAAAATTACTATAATTGATGAGGTTAAGCTATATTTAGTTTGAATTAATTCTAATGATTCTGGAAAAATACCTAATATAATTAAAGCAATTAAAACTCCAAAACCTAGGCTAACGGAAAAATCGACTATTTTTTTACTATTATTAGTAGTTATAACTATAAAGCTACCTAATAAAGTAAATAAGCCAACAATTAATGTTATTAATAAGCTCATATTTTTCCCTCCTTGTTTTATTTTAACATTTTTTTATGTAAATAACAACTATAAGAAAATAAATTAGATATTAAAATAAATGTAGGAATAGTCAAAAATCTACACGTTTTATTTTGTGTAGATTTTATATATTTTTTTACTTATTTTGTTCTTTATTTGTTTTTGGTGTATCATCATCTTTTTTAAAGATTAAGTATAATAAACCAATTACTACTAATATAATTAAAATAATTATAATTGTTTTTTCGACATTACCATTATCTTCTTCTGTTTGATCATCATTATCATCTGCATCTACTTTTTTTGCACTTTCTTTATTAACCTTAATAGTGTATGTTTTTTCACTACCATCTTCGGCAGTAACTACTATTGTAACAATATTTTCTCCTTCTTTGAAATTATCATTACCATATATTCTAACGTTTGCACTGCTTAACTGTGCAATTGCAGTAATATCTAATGATGTTACATCACTACCTACTGTTATTTCGTATTCTAATTTATCTTTATCAAATTCTATTTCATATCCTTCTATTTTTAATGTTTGTAAGTAATTATTACTTGATAAACTCATTTGTTTAGTTGATGTATTTGTAGATGGATATTCTTTGATAACATTAATTTTATATGTTTTTACTTCTCCTGTTTCTGATACTACTTCTATTAAAATTACTGTTTTATCGTCAGTTAATTTATATTCTCTAAAGCCTGTTGTAGTTGCATATTTATCTCCTAATAAGCCTTCTAGAGTAATACTAGTAGTACGATAATCAACATATAAATTATATTCATATATATCTTTATTAAATTCTTTATCCAATCTACCAGTAGATGGTTTTAAATTAATAATGTCATTATTTGTACTTAATTTTCTATTTATTTTTAAACTTAAAGCACCACTAGAGTTTATATTAACTTTACTACCATCTTTAGCTGCTTTTAAATTTGATAAACTTATATTAGTATCAGTTTGTTTTAATGCTTTGAAAGTAAACGTTATAACGGTTGTATCTTTATTTACTACTTCTTCACCTGCCTGAATAAATGTCGAAGTATTATAATTAAAGTTACCATATTGATTTAAGGAATTTTGGGTACTTAAACCAATTAATTCTAAAGCTGTTTTATCATAATTTAACATTCCTTCAATACCATTAATATAATCTTTAGAAAAGCCTGTTAAATTAAGTGTTACTTTAAATGTATCATTTACTCTTATATTTGATGTATTTGTACTTAATGTTGCTTTTATATTATCAGTAGCAGTTGTCTGTTCTAACCATTTTTTCATTCCTATTGAACCTGCCATATATGATATATCATATATATCAATGATATTATCATGATTATAATCTACTACAGCAGTATTTAGAATATCGAAATTATCTAATCCAAGTGCTACATCAATCATTTTTTTAACTTCATTATCATTTGCTAATCCATCATCTAAATCACCACCTATTAAGAAGGTATAAGATAATGTATATGGATTAGTACTAACAATTAATTGCATATTAGTTGATATATAAGCATTATCTGCTACTTCTTTGCCATTTTTATCAACTATTTTTATATTTAAATTTGTATCTTTTAAATATTCTTTTATTTCTTTAACTGTTGGAAGTACATCTGTATCTTTTAATTTTGCTTTGAAATTTTCTGCTGTAATAACTGAATAATAATTACCATCATTATTTAAATCTAAAAATGAGCTTGCTAATGCTTTATAACCTAATTTATCAGTTAAGTTATTAGTAATTATTTTATCAATTCGTTTTTTGTAAACAATATCTTTTAATAATTCTACATCTATTAGATTATTAATTATATTATCATCTACTACAGTTGTACTAATTAATTTTGCTAGTAAAGTTTGTTCATCCATATCACTAGAAATGTTGTAGTATTTTTCTAAATTTGTATCATCTATGCTATTTCCATAGATAATATTTATACTATCAGTAAGTATTTCTTGAGAATTTTTATCCATTAATGATACTGTTACTTTATATGTTCCTTTTAATAATAAATCAAAGTCTAATTGGTTATTAAATATATAGTCATTTAGAACTATTTCATCATTAACTTTGTAAGTAAAATATGTACCATCTAAATCAATAGATGTATCACCTTGTGTTACTTTTGGTTCAAAAGTTACTACTTTATCTGAAGCATTAACATCTAAATTACATGTTTTATCTGTACATTCTAAATTAGTTATTAAATCTAATTTAGTTTCTATATTATTAGTATAGAAATCAACTAATTTATCACTATAGATTGCTTCTTTATTGTTAATATATTCATTTAATGATTCTTCATCTGTTTCGATTAAATCTTCTTCTGTATTATATAGGCTAATATCTAGTTGATATTTTCCATTAATATTTGCACCTATATTATTAAAATCTATATTATAATTTTTAAGTTCTAATCCAGTTAGAAGAATAGTTTTAGTTTCTTCTTTAGTATCAATTATTTGATCATTTAGAATTTGATTAAAACTTAAAGTTGCTTTTAATATATATTTATTTTCATCTATAATTGAACTTTCTTCTGTACTAGTAAGATTAATAGTTACTTTTTCTTCTTCTAAAGCTGATGAAATGTTAAATTTATATATTTGATTATCAGTATATAGATTAGTATCGTTTATTCCTACTTGAGAAAATGATGCAATTTCTTCTTCAGTTTTTTCTATATTATTATCTTCTATGATGTTATTATCTTTATTTTGGTTAGTTTCTGTATTAGAAATTTCATTATTTTCAACAACTGCTTCATCAACTACTTCAGCATAAACCTCAATTGGATATGCAACTTGTGAAAAAGCAATTAAGCCTACTAATAAGAATTTTAATGCCTTTTTCATCTTTCCTCCTTATCTTTATTTCATTATTATTTTTACTTACTTTCCCCCGAACAAACACCTCACTTGCAAAATGACTATGATTATATTCTCTATATCCTATAATCATTATCAATACAAGTATAGCACACTTTTATTGTTTGTGAAGAAACTTTACACTTTTTTGACATTTTCTATTATTTTTTTCTATTATTTTTTTTCATATTTTTGTTGACTATTTATATTATTAATTATATAATATTAGTGCATTTAGCAGCGATTAGGTTTTTTTCCTCATTAACGTGTTATGTATTAGTAACTATTAGCTGCTAGCGAAAGTCAATTAAAACACCCTAGTGAGGAAGAAACTTGAGGCCTCTAAAAGCAGAAGGAGGAAGAAGATGGCAAGATATACTGGCCCAAATAACAAGAAAGCTAGAAGAGTTAACTTTTCTATTTTAGAGACTGGTAAAGATTTAAAAAGACCTTATGGTCCTGGTCAACACGGTCAAGATAGAAAAAGAAAGCCTTCTAACTATTCAGTTCAATTAACTGAAAAACAAAAAGTTAGATTTATGTATGGCGTTAGTGAAAAACAATTTAAAAGATTAGTTAACGAATCTGGTAAAATGAAAGGTGTTCATGGTGAGAATTTACTTATCTTACTAGAAAGTAGATTAGATAACATCGTTTATAGAATTGGTTTTGCTCCTACTAGAAGAGCTGCCAGACAATTAGTTAATCATGGACATATTTTAGTTAATGGTAAGAAAGTTGATATTCCATCTTACAGGGTAAAAGTAAATGATGTTATTTCATTAAAAGAAACTTCAATGAATCATCCAGTAGTTGTTGCTTCATTACAAGCTTTATCAAGACGTGTAGATTATATCAGTTATGATGAGGCTAAAAAGCAAGCTACTTATGTAAGATATCCTGAAAGACGTGAATTAAATGCTGATATTAACGAAGCTTTAATTGTTGAATTCTATAGTAGAGTTTAAAAAAACAGAGATTATATATTCTCTGTTTTTTTTATTTAATATAATTAGTAAAGCGGATATCGTAATTAATTTTTGGTATCAATCATTTCTAAATCTTTAATACTTTGTAAGTAATGAAGTTCTACTTCACTGGCTTTAATGAAATTCTATTTAAAATATCTAATTCTTTATCTGTTAAATAATTTAGCGATGGTGGATGGTGTCAATGACAGTTTCACAAGGGAACCAGACCTTGTCAAGTTAACTGTGTATTTTCTTTTAGAAATATTATAATCTTTACATTTTAAATGTAAAGATTATAAGTTAAGATTAACTTCTTAACTTTTTTTTAGTTGTCAAAGATCAATTTAAGTGCTTATATTTTTAAATATTTTGTTATTCTCTCCTTATGTAATTCTACCAATTGTTGTAGTACTATATTCCATCCTCTCATCCCTTTAATCCATTTTTTCTCTAGATCTTGTATTCGTAAAAACAATACTTTCATTAATGCTTCTTCATTAGGAAAACTACCTTTTCCTCTTGTTACTTTCCTTAATGCCGAATTCACTGATTCTATAGGATTAGTTGTATATATGATTTTTCTTATTTCTTGTGGTAATTCAAAAAGAGGTTTAATATATTCCATATACTCTTCAACTTTATCAATTATTTTCTTCTTATCTTGATTCTTGATTTTAAAGTTTTCAAGTTCTAATAATCCTTGTTCTAGATTACTAGATGTATATATTTTCTTAAAATCACTAATGATTTCCTTTGCTCCTTTTTTAGGACATATTCCATATAAATTTCTTGTTAAATGTACAATACATCTTTGTGTTTGAGCTCTTGGATATACTTCGCCAATTGACTCAGTTAGTCCATTTAATCCATCCATTGATACATATAAAATATCTTCTACTCCTCTATATTTTAATTCTTCAAATATCTGTCTCCAAAAATAAGCTCCCTCACCATTACTATCTCCTAACCATATTCCTATTACTTCTTTATGACCGGTAATATCAATTCCAATAATTACATATACCGGTCTTTTAACGCTTATTAATTCTTCTTTTACATAAGTGTATAAACAATCTACATATATAAAGGGATAAAAGCTTTTTAATGGTCTATTATTCCATTCTTCTAAATCTGTTGTTACTTGTTTTACAATAGTACTAACGAAAGATGTTGATACTTCTATTTTGTATGTTTGTTTAATAATATCGGTAATATCACTTAAACTCATTCCTTTAGCATACATACAAATAATAGAGTCATCCATATCATTTAAAACTCTTTGTCTTTTACTTATTATAATTGGTTCAAATGAACCATCACGATCTCTAGGCATACTAATAGTGATTTCACCATTATTAGTTCTAAGTTTCTTATTTTTACTAGAATAACCATTTCTTCTATTTTCAGTTTCTTTTTCCTCTTTAGAGTTTTTTTCATATTCTAAATGATGAGTAAGTTCTCCTTCTAACATAGATTGATATATTTTCTGTTGTATCATATTTAAAGCGTTATTAACATCTTTACTAGTTACTAGTTTGTCGTTTTCTATCATTAATTTAACAATCTTATCATAAATATCTAATTCTTTCTTTTTCATAATTCTTTTTCTACCTCTCTTACTAACTCTGGAAAATAATTAAAACAATGATTAATAATATTACACCATTCTTGTTTATTATATAATCTATTTTTTTCTAGATCCAATAATTTCAATTTAATTTTTTCTAAAAAAGAATCTAATAATTCAATTTCTTTTTGATTTGTCCTTTTAATAATATCATAAATATTAGTATATGAATAGTGATTAAATAAAAATTTACGAGTAACTAAATCATACTGATAATAAGATTTAATTTCCTTAAAATACTTATCAAATAATAGCAATAATAATTGATTATTTTGATATTCTTCTCGCATAAAATTAATAATGATAGAAGCATCTTCAAAATTATTTTGAACATACATATCTTTTAATCTAGTAACTAATTGACTTCTTCCTCGAAGAGATAAATACTTCCAAAAATAAATAATATTCATTGTTAAACTATCAATCCATATAGAAGTTGGGAAACTAATTTTAAGCGATTTCTTAATATTAGAATATTCATGAGAAGAGAAGAAATAAATATTTTTAATACCTTTAGATTTTAAGGTTTCAAATAAGTCCAAATAATAATGATTATTTAGTTTATCTAAAATAGATAAACCAAGTACTTGTCTATCACCATTGACATCAATGCCAATAAGAGTATTTAATTCTTTTTCTATTACTTTGTCATCTTTATTTTTAATACGAATTGTATTAGTAATCATACTTACTAATATATAATGTAAATGTCAACATCAAATGTCATAAAAATGTCATTATTAAAATGTCACAATTTTTAGATTAATGAGTATATTTTTATAACTCATTTTTTTTATTCCAATTTCCTTTTGACAACCAGAAATATTTTTAATTGTTTGTAGTCGTTTAACTGATTATTATTTTCAAAAAATGAAAATAATAATCATTAAACTCCATTAATGTAAAAAATATTTCTTTGCTTATCAAAAGTTTTCTCGGCATAAAATCATTCGTTATATTCATTTGTTCTAGAATCTGATTCTACTATTTTATCTTTAATTCTATAAGAATTTCCTGTAATTCTTATAATGTGTGAATAGTGAAGTAATCTATCTAATACTGCACTTGCTAATGTATTATCACTAAATACTTCTCCCCATCTTGAAAATGGCATATTTGTTGTTACTATAGTAGATTTTGTCATATATCTTCTAGCAATTAGTTGAAAAAATAAGTTTGAACCCTGATGATCAACTGGTAAATATCCTATTTCATCTATTATTAACACTTTATATTGTGCAAGATGTTGTAATTGTTTATCTAATCTGTTTTCCTTTTGAGCTTTATTTAATTTTGTCATCAGATTATGACAAGTAATAAAGTAAACACTATTTCTATGTTTTGCAGCTTCTATTCCTAAAGCAACTGCTAAGTGTGTTTTACCAACACCAGAATTACCTACAAAAATTATATTTTCGTGATTTTCAATAAAAGATAAATTACTTAATTCTCTAATCTGATTTTCGGATAATGATGGTTGAAAAGAAAAATCATAATCATTTAGTGTTTTTCTAAAGGGAAAATTAGAAGCTTTAATTATTCCTTCAGCTGCCCTTGAATCCTTATAATTTATTTCTTCAGTAGTTAAATAATTTAATTGTTCAGTTAAAGTTAAACTTTCTTTACTAATTTTATGAATATAATCTGGTAAAATCTCTTTTATTTTTTCTAATTCTAATATATCTAATTTTTTATTTAATTCTTCAATCATTTTTATCTCCTTTTTCAATGTAAATATTATCTAAACTTTTTAAATTGTATTCTACAAATTCTTTTATTTCTTTATCTGTTTTATAATCAAAACTACTATGTTTTAATATATCTATGTAATCTTGCTCTTTATAGTTATATTTATATTTTTTATTTTTATTGTAAGAATATAGTAATTTTGCGTTATAATATAGATGGATGACGTTATCCTCATC
>CALVSA010000012.1 GCA_944358825.1 uncultured Bacilli bacterium | reverse complement strand
AACATGGTATATATTATACTATAATCAGACTAAATGCCGCAAATTTATTAAAACGGCATTCCAAATGAAAATTAACAAATCTAAAGAAAATCGCGAAAAAGTATTGACTTAGCCACTAAAAATGGTATAATTAAGGTACTTTAGATTGTTGCAGGTGTATTTATACACTTGGTAGAAGTATTTCAAAAGGAAGAGTTTTTGCTCTTCCTTTTGCTTGATATCCTAAAACATTAACTTTTGTATTTCATTAATTATCTCATCTAAACTAGAAAAATCAATAAAATTAACTTTTTGGTTATAAGTTTCTATCATCGCTCTATCTTCCACTGTTTGTTTTTCTTTCGGTAAATTTTTAACGGCATTATAAAGTAATTTCATCATAGTTTTATGTGTAAAGTTTAATTTTGAATAATCTATTCCTCCTCTTAAATGAAATATTTTTGCTTTTTCAAATATTTCTTTTGGTAGTTGTTTTTTTATATTGTTCCTTATATTATTTTTATTTACTTCGTCTGTTGAATCCGAAAGACCAACTGTTGCAATAATAATATTTTTGTTTGCAATATTATTTAATTTCTTTATCGTTTTTGCCATTCCCAATACTCCACCAGCATACAGGCCACCTAAATAAATAATGTTATTATAATTATTTATTTCTTTTACACTTTTAAAAGAAATTGCTTCTATATTGGTTCTTTTTGAAAGCTCATCTGCATATTGTTTTGTAGTTCCATAGCAAGAACCATATATAATAATATTACTCATAACGTCCTCCATTTATATTTTTTTTGAACACTAAAATTGCTTTTGCTGTTCCAGTAATTGACATTGTAATTAATTCATAACCATCTTCTAGCATTTCATTTGCTTTTTCTTCTACTTTTTGTGCCATATCGTCTGCTTTTGGCGAATACTCTATAACTACTGTTTTATACATCTTCTCACCTCCAAATTTTATTAAAATTTTTATTTTTTTTCATTCTTATCTTTTACTACATAAATAATTGATAATATTATTCCTACTAAATTAGTGCCTACCGATAATCCTAGTAATAGTCCTTTTGTAAATTCTCCAAACGAACTTATTTCATTACCAGTAAAAAATATATATGATAAATATAATATATTTCCTAATATTATTAAGAAAACTCCTGTTTTTAGTTTGTTCATTTCAATTTTTTCCTTTTATTTTATTATTCTATTAAAAATTAATTTCAGCTCCCAATATAACTACTTTCATTAAAATTTGTTATTAAATAGTTGAAAAATAATTAATAAAATTCCAACTATAACAAAAATGCCACCCCACACTCTTAGAACAATTTTCATTTTAGGATTTTTTAACAATCTATCTGGGATTCTAGGGCTTTTAAGTTTCATAAAAAATTGAGGAACTAATAACATAAAAATTGCAACTATTATGATTAAAATCCCTGTAATTAACATACAATACCTCCTACTTTTAAATTACTATTTATTAATTGTTGTTACTCCACTTTGCTTTAACAAGCTTCTTTTGAATATCAATTTCTTCTATATATTCATAATTCTTGCACCATTTACAAAATATAGATTTTGGATTTAATATTATTTTTGTTATAAATGAGTTAGGTACAGAATTCCAACCTTTTTGTGGTACTAATTTTATGTAAATTTTATCCTGTTCTCTATTAATTTCATATATACCCTCTAAATAAATTATTATCTTACTCAAAGAATTAGAATTTTCAAAAATATATTCTATATTTTTATCTATATAAGAATTATTATCTAAATCTACTTCGATAAAAGATAAAGAATCTGTATTAGCAAATTCCAATAATTCACACTGATTACTATATCTTGCATAATATCTGAATTGCATGTTTATAGGTATAGGAAATTTATCTATTACAACTTTATTACAACTTTCTTATCTTCAATTTTACATTCTATTTGTGTATGCTTTTTTCTTATAAAATCAAAACTATACATAAAAAATAAAGGTAAAAAATTAGGGCTCTTTGATCCATAACCTATAGGGGCTAGTAAATTCATAGGTATAGACTTTTTACTTGAAAATTATTTTATAAAAAAATCTATTTTTCTATTTTCTAAATCCTTAAAACTAAAAGATATATATTCACAATTATTTTGTTTTTCTAAATATGCTTTTTTTATAGGAACTTGTATATGTTTATTTAATCCTCTTTCAGCAACATTAAACTTTTCGTCTTCTAGAAAGTGCAAAGAAGAATCATCATAAACATCAACATGATTATCTTTTCTATATGCAACTATTCTATATCCTTTACCATATGATTCACCATCAATATATTGCAATTCAAAACTTTTATATATTTTATCAGTTTTTTTCTCAAATTGAATAATTGCTAATTTCTTTATTGGATTATATTTTACTATAAAAGGAATTATGCTTTTCAAACTAAATCCCCTCCACAAATTACTATTTAACAATTTGTATGTCATGATAATTATACCATTAAAACAACAAATAATATATACTAGTTATAATATTAATTTAATTAATGTTAATTTTTTACACTAAAAAGACTATTAACAAATTAACTTTGTCAATAGTCTTAACATAATAAGTTTATCTAGTTTATAATACTTGATTATCGCAACAACAAAAATCATTGTCGATATAATGCACTATAAATCTTGCTTTAAAGTTTCTCTCATTGCATAAAGAGTATCCACCAACATTTAATTCTTCTGGAAGAACGAACTTAATACATTCTACTTTAACATCTTTACATGAAGAATTATAATGAGCAGGTATTACCATTGTTTTCATACCTCTTTGATATTCTACATCATTTGCATCAACTTCTGATAACATAACTGCTAAGGCTACTCTTCTATTAGGACATACATTTTTGATTTTAACACTTAATTCTAAAATTCTTCCTAAAGAATACATGTATAAATCTCCTGCATCGTATTCTAAAGTATCATTACATCCAATAATTTCAATATCGACTGGAGTTGGACATTCATCAATACAAATTGGTGTATCACATTCAATTTCAATAGTAGGGTTTGCAAATAAAGCTATGTTGCCTTCATCATCTTCATAATCTATACTTTCATTTACTTCTACTATTCCTGTGCAACTTCCAACATGTTCTACAGAAAACTCAAGGGTTGCGCCTTCGCTTGAAGTTGTTCCAAGTTCTTCTATTTCCCATGTTATAACGTTATCATTTTGGATATTAGCACTACCTTTTGTTATATCAATAACTCCTGTTAATTTAAAACAAGAATTTAGAGTATCAGTTATGACTATATTTGTTGCTCCTGGATTAGAGATGTTTTTAGCAAGTTCTTCAAATAGGTCTTCTAACTCTGCATCATCTGGAGTTATTGCAACATAAGCAGAATCTGGATCTGAGCCCCAATCATTTAGGGCATTAACATCTAATCCAGTATCACCTGCTAGACCAATACAATAAATAATAATTCCTTGTGATTTTGCAAAATCTGCTACTACAGTTGGATCTGATCCGGCAGTAGTAACACCATCAGTAAATAAAACTATAACTTTAGTGTTACTTGAAGTCGTATCAAATAATTCTGTTGCTTTTGTAAATGCATCAGCGTGATTGGTAGAACCTCCCGCTGTTAAATTATCAATTGCTGAATCTAAATCTGCTACTGAAGTTATTAATTCAGTATCTTTTGTAGCAGTAGTAGAAAAACTTACAATACCAATATGACTTCCATTTCCTATTTGTCCATCTTGTGTACTATCTGTTGCCTCATCAATAATTTCTACAAATTTTTTTGCTCCGTTTTTTAAATTAAGAAGCGGACTACCAGTCATTGAACCTGATCTATCAAGAACTAAAACAATATCTGTCGGATTATTTGCAATATCTGGTGCTGCTGTAATGGATAGTTTTACATTGAATGTTTCTTTACAATTTATTTTGGCTTTATTTATTTCTTTGTTGGAATTAACTATACCCATAATATTACCTCTTTCCGAACTTTTTATAAGCTCATTTTATTTTATGAGAGTAATATTATTATAAATATAATGAATGTCTTATATCAATCGTCTAAAAAGAAAAATATCTTTTTAGTTATTATATTCTATACATGTATTTAGTCTAGCATTTATTGTATTTAAAAATTCATTTAATTCTACATTATCTTGTTCTACTATATATCTTGTACTATTTTTACTATCATTTATTGTATAATATGATAATAATTCTTCACTGTTATTGGCACTTTCTATTATTTTATTTAGATCATAATCATAAGTTCCTGTATTATATTCTACATTTCCATCTACACTATAGTTGTTGTAATATTCATATGTATTATCACTATATAAAACTACTCTTGGAGTCAGACAATCAATTCCAGTATATGTTATTTCATATAATAATTCTTTGGGTCCATTATTTTCTATTTTTTCTTTATTTTGAGTATTTATAAATAAAATACTTACTACTATTACTAGTATTAATACTATAACTACTACTATATAACTTTTTTTCATTTTTAACTAACATTCCTTTCTTCGTCCTTTCAGTCCTCTGAAAGGCACACATTGATATGAAAAATTTTACTTTTAATTAGTTTTGGTTTATAATAACTATCCGTTGCAGGTACACTACAGAGCACGCGGAGGTGAGTGGTGTTAGAACTTGATTCTAAACCCGTATTTTTATATGTGTCGTTTATTCATTGTGTACATATGAGTGTAGCCGATAACAGTACAATACTGTCGAGCACGTAACCTTATCTATGGTTAAATCATTATTCCGATTTCTAGTGGGAATTTACAGTCAATGCCTCAACGTATTTTTATTTTAGTTATTATAAACTTGAAATTTTGCGTTTTTTCACAAAATCTTTTTTGCGTACTAATTTTTAAGTTTTATTTTTCAACCTTCACCTCTTTTTTAATCATTTATTATTTTTACTAAATTTAAAAGTAAGTGGATAAATAATTGTTTTTTCATTGACTAAATCATTTTGTTTTATATCAATTATTCTTTCAATAGTGGGACTAGTATTTACTGTAACTATTTTTGATTTTACTTCTTTGATAAATTTAGACGCATTATTAGGGGATGCTGTAAATATAGAACTACTATATTTATTACCATTATAATTTATTTTAGCAATTGCTTCATCGAGATTATCTACATATATTGCATTATCATAATCTAATTTTAGCTGATTATTAATATAAATTTGAATATTTAGTTTAGTATTTATAATTGTATCTATTAAATCTAGATGAGTTGCATCTTCAATATATAAATCAAAATTTTCATAACCACTTACTATAGTTTTTACTTTACTTTTTTGTAAAATTAAAGTTTGTAAGCTATGATCAGCTATACATATAACCAAATCAATATTTGAATAATTAGATAATATTTCATCATAATTTTCTGTTATATGTATTTGAATTAAATATTTAGAAATATTACATTGTTCTAATATACTTTGTACTATTTGAACTAATAAATTATTTGTTCCATACATAAAACCATTATTTACAAATATAGTACTATTACCCGCTAGTATGTTTCTTAAAATCATTTCTACTATTATATATGGACTACCATCATTAATTACTACTACGTTTCCTATGTCCATTATTTGTCTTCCATATATTATTTTCTTTTCATTATCTTTTTGTGATAATGTTACATTTTTATATATAATCTTTTCTTTTTCAATATTATTAAATATATTATTAATAATGTTAAAATCTAAAATAAAACCATTATTATTTTTTTTATCTATTTCATTAGCGTGCTTTATTATTTTCTCATTATTATTAATAGCGTTTTTTATTTGTTTAATTACCCATTTTATATTAATTAAATTTTCTTTATTTACAAGCATAGCTTTGGTTATTTTCTCATTAATGTTACCTTCCATGGGATATACCCCTTTCTATATCTATTTCATTAGTTAAATTTAGTGCTTTATAATATATTTCTTTTTGTCGTTTATTTAAATTAGTTATATCTATTTGTCTATTATTTCTTATTTGATCTAATGCTAATCTGATTTGTATTATAACTTTGTTTGTAATATCTATTTGTTGTTCTTTATTATCAACTTTTGTGTTAAAAAATAAATCAGCAATTTTTAACTTATTTTTATTAATTTCATATATAATTGCAAAATTTGAATTCATTATAATTTTTGTTGTTTTAGGATTAAGACTATACGTATGGGCTATTTCTGTTACTAATTGTTTTTTATCACTATAATAATCAGCATTAATTTCTAATATTTGTGGATTTTTTTTAGTTATAATTTCTAATTTTTCTAAAGTAAGAAGATTTTTTTCTTTAAAATTATCATCATTATATTCAATGTATAAATCATTATATATTGATAAAGTGTTAAGTTCATATTCCTTTCGATTATCTCTTTTTTCTAAAATATATTGTGTAGTGGAATCTTTTGTGTATAATCCATTAGTCAGTTCGACTTTTTCTTCAAATGGTAGCGGTCTTGTTACTTTATTTTTGTCAAGAATTGCTTTTTCTTTTATTGATTTCGCAATATCGTTGTATCCTATACCTACGGTTATTTTGCCAAGTCTTAATCCTTCGTATTGTTCTTGTGTTATTTTTTTGTCTTCTAATAGTTGTTTATAAACTTGCTCGTCTTTTTCTATTAATTGGTGAGCAGCTTGTTTATAAATGTTAAATATCTCTTCAGTAAACTCTTCTTTATCTTGTAATCTAGCGCTTCTTGTTGCTCTTTTTAGTGCTCTAGTAGGTATTTCTATGTTATCAAAACATAATACATCTTTATTTCTCCATACCCAGCTTTGCGCGACAATATTATTTTCACTGTCTTTTATAACGAATACTCGTCCATTGTTATCAATCATACTGTGTTGCATACACATCTCTGCCATATCTCCTAGTGCTTGACAACAATCTGTAAGTGTTCCGATTGCCATGGCAAGAGGATTATCTAATCTTAACATTTCATAGCTATATTTACCAATTGTTTTTTCTATTCTTGGTATACTACTAAATGTTCTTTGTTTACCATAATTATATATTTGTTGTAATATATTAAAGTCTTCTTGGCTATAACCTGCGATTGCTGATATTGTTGCGACATTTTCGTTGCCTATATTAACTGATTCATATTTATTATTTTGTACATAACTAACTGCTAAATCTAGGGTTAGAGTTCTATTACTATTATTGCTTTTTATTTCTGAAAACTGCTTTTGTATGTTTGATATAAAACTAGCATATTTTGGTTGTGTTAAAATTTCTTCTATGTTTTTTAATAAGAACTCTCTAAAATCAGGATCGTATTTTAATTCAAAACCTCCAAATAGTTGATGTGCTATGTTTGGTGTTAATATAGGTAATTCTATATATTCTTCTAAAATATTTCTAATAGCCTGTGTAGTTTTTGGATACTCTTGTTGACTAATTGTTAGGAAATATGCATTATCTTCTTTTTTTCTATATATTTGTTCAAATATATTTTGACTAAAATCAATATCTATTTTTTCTTTTTTTATGGCCTCTAATAATTTAGTGATATTCTTGGTATTGTTATCTGTTTTAATTTTCTCATCATTTAGATAATTAATAATTTTAAAAAATGCTTCCTCTTTTGTTTTTGATTCTTTTAAAAATTTATCTTTATTAGTTAAAAAAGCTATATTATTATCAATTTGTTCAATTATATAACCTTGTTGAAAATTAATTACTTTTGGTATACTAGTTAATAATTCTTCTACCTTATTATAGCCTCGTTTATCACTTTCAAATACTCCAAATGAATAAGATAATTTTAATATTGCATCTTTTGATTCGACACTATTGAAAAAGTTTTTATTTTTGGCTATTTTACTCCAATTAAAGGCAGATAATAAAAACTTATCAGCTTGTTCTTGGGGAAAGTTTTTCATTATTGTAAAATCAGGGATAAATTTTTGTCCTGTTTTATCATACCATTCTTTCATTAATTCAACTTTTTTTGATGTAATCATTTCCATAACTGTTTCAGCTTTATTAATTCCTAATTTAATTGCTTTATCTGTTCCAAATAGATTAAAATATTTTACGGTTTCTTCTTTATAATAACTTGATCTTAAAATAGCTGTTTTAATCGATTTTTCTTTTAAATATTTTTGCCACTCTTTGTGTTCTTTTAATAGTTTAAATGTTAGTGGATAATTATTATTATAATTATAAAAATATTTTTTTAATTCATCTGGAGCGTTTTTATCTAAAAATATTTCTGGATGTTTTTTTATTAAAAACTGTGGAGCATCTTGTTCAAAATATTCTATTTTTCCTAGAATTACTTGTCTTTCAATAATTGTTTCTATTATTGTTTTTATTTCATTCTCAAATACAACATTATTATTTTTATCTATATATTGGTTATTTTTTAATGTTAGTATTTTATGTAATTCTAGGCTTATTCCTTCTAAGTATCTACCATATTCAAAACATAGGCTTAAGAAAAAATCATTACCAAATGCATCTAATAGTTCAAGATCACTGTATTCTTCTTTTACTTGAGTAAAATAATCATGGGTTCTTTTTTGTCTTGCTGATTTTATTTGATCTATGCTATTTTGAATTCCAAAAGCAATCTTTAAATTTTTAGTTTTAAGATATTTTGCTAATTCTTTATATTTTTTTATGTCCATAAATGTTAGTTGTCTTTTATAAAAAGCTTCTGTTAATCTTTCTTGTTCTTCTTTTGGTATTGTTTTTAAATTACTTAAATTTATAAACATATCTGGATATTCTAATTTAAACTCTTCTATATTTTCTAAATATCGATAGGAAAAATAACCATTTATAATCTTATTTACAATTGCTTTTCTGATTAGTTTTTCTATTAATTTAGGATTATTTATTTCATCATTAATGCTTGTAATTTGAATATTTGATAACATATTACCATATTTGGCACATAGTTCTAAAAACATTTTATTGCCATAAATATTTGTATACTCACTAATAAAATTTATTTGATTAAATTTAGTTTTATTGTTTAGATTTGGAATGTTTAGTTTAATATCTGCTTTAATTATACTTTTTATATTTTTATCTACTAAATATGGTAAATATTCTTTATGTTGATAAATAAAGTTTAAATTAATACTATTTGAATAAAAGGCATTTTTTAATTCTTCTGGAGCGTTTTTATCTATAAATATTTCTTTGTATTCTTCTATAAGATTTTCTTCTATCCAATCATAACTTGAAAAATTTGCAAATATATCTGATTTTATCATTATATTTATATATGTTATGATTAGTTTTTTAAATTCTTTATATGATAATTTATCATTTTTTAAATCAATTAATTTTGTTAAAGTATCTTGATTAGATTTAAAATAATTTACAAAAATATCAAACATTTCTAAATCTTGTTCTTTATGAGAAAAAAATCCTGTTTCTTGTTCAAATCTTTTTATGTTATCTAAATTTAGTATGTTTATAAATTCTTGCTCTTCTTTATTTAAATCTGATAATGATATTTTATTATTTATTAAAAGTTTAATTGTTGATATGTTATTATCCAAGTTATCACCCCTTTAAAAATAATATTTGCAATTTATTATAACACAACTTAAAAAAACTCACAATTTTTTTGTTTAATATGTTAAAATATTAATATGGAGGGAGATATGAAGTTTTGGAAAAAGTTACATATTTTACAATTTATGATATTTATTTTAGGCGGTGTTTTTCTTTTTATTAGAAATGTAGATGGACATGGTGTAGTTCAAACTATTGATCTTAAAGCTTTAAATTTCTTTATTTGGTTTATTTTTTATATGTTTGTTCTTGCTATTGAACTTGGGATATATTCGTTAATAAAGAAAACAAAAAAATAGTATTGACTTAAAGTTGACTTTAGGTGTTATAATGTTTTTAGAACAAAGGAGGGATGAAATGAAAGTATTAGTTTGTTATTTTTCAGCCAGTGGAGTTACTAAAAAAGTTGCAGAGAATATTGCTACGGTAGTAAATGGAGATTTATTTGAGATTAAACCAGTTTGTAAATATACTGATGAAGATTTGGATTGGAATAACTCTCAAAGTAGATCTTCTCTTGAGATGAGTGATAAAAGTTCACGTCCACAGATTGAGAAGAGTAATATTAATATTAGTAATTATGATACTGTTTTAATAGGCTTTCCTATTTGGTGGTATACTTTTCCAACTATTATTAGTACTTTTATTGAAAGTATAGATTTTACGGGTATTACTTTAATTCCTTTTTGTACTTCTGGTGGTTCTAGTATGGAAAAAAGCGAAGCTGATTTACGTAGGGCTTATCCTAATTATAATTGGAAAAGTGGTAAGAGATTAACTGGAAGAGAAGATAGTAATTTTATAAATAATTGGTTAAATAATTAATAAGGAGGAATATATGAAAAATTTTAATTTAAATAATGGACTATCTATTCCAAGTGTTGGTTTAGGTACTTGGTTAATTGATAATGATAAGGTTAGTGATGTCGTTAAGGACGCTATTGAGATTGGTTATAGACATATTGATACAGCACAAGCTTATGAAAATGAAGAGGGTGTTGGTATTGGTATTAGAAAAAGTAATATAGATAGAAAAGATTTATTTATTACTTCTAAAATCAAAGCAAAATATAAAGATTATGATTCTGCAAAAAAATCTATTGATGAATCATTAAATAGGCTTGGTTTAGACTATATTGATTTAATGATTATTCATAGTCCACAACCTTGGAATGAATTTAGAATATCAAATAATAATTATTATAAGGAAAATAAAGAAGTATGGAGAGCATTAGAAGATGCATATAATGAAGGAAAAGTTAAAGCAATTGGAGTATCAAATTTTCTTATTGATGATATAAAAAATATATTAGAAGATTGTAGAATTAAGCCTATGGTTAATCAAATTCTTACACATATTGGTAATACACCTTTTGAACTTATTGACTTTTGTAAAGAGAACGATATTTTAGTAGAGGCTTATTCTCCTATTGCTCATGGAGAAGCAAATAGAATAGAAGAAATTCAGAAGATTGCTGATAAGTATAATAAGACAGTTGCACAAATATGTTTGAAATATATTTTAAATTTAGATTTAGTCGTTCTTCCTAAAGCAACTTCTACTAAACATTTAGAAAATAATTTAGATTTGGATTTCGATATTGAACAAGATGATATGGATAAATTAAAAAATGCTAAACCTTTAGACAATTATGGAAAAGATGATTCCTTTCCTGTATTTAAATATGGTAAATAAAAAGTAAAAAAAGCTTTTTATTTTCTTTTTTTATTCAGTTAATTAAAAAAACCAATTGGTTTTAACACAGATTATTACCAATTGGTCGAATAAGGATGAATCATTACAAAAGCAATGACAGAAAGAATTAACTTCTTTCTAACAAAATTATATAATAAATTATTTATGCTGTCAATTATTTTAATCAACTGTAATGTTTCCTACTCCTCCGTTAACGTTTATATAAGTAGAGCCAGTACCATAATTTATATCATTAGATATTTCATTATTATCTATTTTAATTGATCCTAAACCTTTACTTGCTTTTATTGTATAATTTTCTAATCCATCGACTAGTTTTACTCTCACATTTCCTACTCCAGCGTCTATTTTATTATTTCCAGTTAATTTTGTATTTAAAATAAACTCTCCAACTCCTAAATCTAAATCAAGATTATTAATGCTACTAGATAATATTTCCATTTTCCCAGCTCCGCTTTCGATACTCGCGTTTCTGTTTACTACTAAATTATCTATTAATACTTTACCAGCATCTTGTTCAAAATATAATTCATTTATTTTTAAATTTTTTATATTAACAATGCCTGCACCTGATTCTATTTCTGCTTTTTGTATAGTTTGAATATTATCTGGAATATATATAATTACACTATTATTAGCACTTGGATCAAATTTCCAACTACTATTTTCTTTTATAGTTACCTTGCCATTTTTATTATCATATTCTATTTTAGGATTATTTGTCTCTACTCTAAATTCTTCACCTTTTTTTATCTCTAAATTAGTAAAAGATAAATAGATGTTTAATTCGTTTATGTTTAGAGTATCTGTACTTATTATCTCCATATTTTCTTTTGAAATATTATCGTTAGTAGTAAGTCCTAAAAAGCCACTTAATGATAATATTATAATTATTATTGTTGAAATTATAGTTATTGTAAGAAAAATTGCTAAAGCAATAGCTATATATTTTATTATTTTTTGTGCTTCACTCATTTGATGTCAATTCCTCCAAACATACACATAGCATTAATATAAATTATTTTTTCTTTTTTGTCCGTATCTATGTTTTTCTTATTATTAGATACTCCACCGAAAATCGAATTTGACTTTATTTTTACTTTGACATTTTCTGGTAAATATATACTAATTCCTCCAAAAATTGCTGAACAATTAATTACTTGATTTTCTTTAATAATTGATTTTCTTAAATCACATTTTACTCCTCCAAAGACTGCAGTTAAATTTGCACCGTTGAATTCTTCTTTGTCAAAGTCTATATTTTGTGATGAAAATGTTGCACAATATTCATTTTCTTTATTACCTTCTTGATTTATTTTTTTAATTTCTTTGTTAATCTTATTATTTAAGTTATCTTTTAATATAAATGATAATCCTAATACTACTAAAATAACAGGAATTGTAAGCTTCCACACAATATCAAAATCAAGTATATTCATACAACATAAAAGTAATACTATACCTATAATTAAACCAATTATATTGCCTGTTTTACTTTCTTTTTGATTAAATAGTCCGATAAAACATGGAATAATTATAAATAAAGTCCACCATCCATCAAAGAAAACATTAATATTTGTAATATCTAGAGCATTAAGCCCCCATATTAATCCAATTATAATTAATACTATTCCCCATAATATATTTTTAGTTTGATTCATTATTTTTTCTCCTTTTTATTTTGATGTTTTTCTGGTAGTATAGATATATCTCTTATCATATCACCATTTACAATTCTAATAGTATCTTTTTCTTCTATTTTTATCCAATTATCTTCAATTGCTACTATTTTTCCTTGAATACCAAATGATTCATTAAATAACACGATTAAGCATTTCTTGTCCATAAATTCTTTTATTAATTCTTTAGGCATATTTCTTTTTCTCCTTTTCTTTTTATTTATTATTCCTAAATAAAACTTATCTCTTCTATTTAGAAATAAAATTATAAATATTATAATTACTAAAAATATTATATAACTATCTATATTACCACCTCTTCTTAATTATATCATTTATAAATTTAATAATCTATATATTTTTTATCATTATACATCAGTCTTGGTAAAATTATAAATAATAAAATTAAAACTAAAATAAGAAAAATTATTGTTAGATAATAAATAATTTTATTTTTACCAAAAATACCAAAGAATTTTTCTCTTATATTAAATTTATTATATAATATATCAAAAATTATATAAAATATTACAGTATTAATTATAACAATAGCACAATCTAAAATAATGTGTCCCATTGTTCACCTACTCAATATTAAATTCGACTGAAAAATATAATTTATCGTCTTCTGTTACGGGAGTATTAGATACTAAATAAGCACTTTTTGCTAATCTATATTCTCCATTTTCTAATTGACCATATATATATTCCCAATTATAGTTAAATTCTAGTTTTCCATCATCATCTGTATAATAAGCCATTTCATTAAATCCATAATCATCATGAATTGGTTTTAATTCTTCCCATTGACCATTTTCTTTTTTATCAATTCTATAGGCTTCGCCATATGAATAAGTTTTAGTTCTATTAGTATCATTAATAACAACTGTTGCTCCACTTCTTGTTAAGGTGTTTTCTTTTATTGTCATTGTTACTCCATTTATTTGATTTAATTCTGCATCGTTTTTAACTGTTGTTGTAGTGTTACAACCAGTAATAGTAAATAATAAAATTTCACTTATTAAAATTAATAATATTTTCTTCATTATGACTCCTTTATTTATATATGATTAAAAAGCAACATACAATTGATGTAGTTGCTGTTAAGTATTTATTATTCAAGACCAGATTGAGACATGGTAGATAACTTACCGTCTTGGAACATTAAAATTGCATTTGCTCCAACACTACCACTTCCATTACATCCGTATGTAGTTGTAATATATTCACTTCCTATTCCTAAATCAGTTGTTCCTGTGTAACATAAATGAGCAACAATTTAAATTATTATTAAAAATAAATAAGTTGTCAAAAAATGATATGTCAAAAGTCGAAGGATATGTTGATGGTTTGATTTCTAAATAAAATTTTTTGTTGAAAAAAAAACATTTTAATTTATAAAAAATGTTTTTTTATAGATTATTTAATTAATTTCTTTATTTTTCCTTCTTCTTTTATCGGTTTAAATACATCTATTCTTTTTTCTTTACCTTTAATTATATCAAATATGTTGTTATTACCATATTCATCTAAAACATCCCAATATTCTTCAAAGCAATTATTTTTCTCTATATTATAAAACAGACGATAACCTTTTCTTTGTCTTTTTACAAACTCTTTTTTATTTTTCATATTATATATTTTTAAATCATTTACTTTTATTTCTTTCCATCCGAATAATTGTGCATTGTCTTTAGTAAATTTTCCTGTGAAGAATTTTTTTCGAAGCTTTATTATATCTTCAATTGCTAATATATCATTGTAATTAAAATATTCTAGTAATTGGTTTAAATTGCATGCATCAATTATAATAATACTATTTTCATTTACGTTATATGCTTCTTCTGCGTCTAAACTATTAATGATTGAATAATTAGGACTATCATATAATAAATCTTGTGCTTGATTTTCTTGATTAGGAGTAAATAATATACTTCTATATATTGTATAATCATTTACTAATATTTCTGAAAAATCATCGTTGTCCTCGTCATCACTTACTTTATTAATAAAGTATTTATTAACACGAGCAACATGTCCTACGTAAATATTATTTCTACACACTACATAATCTTGTTTTTTCATATTTTTCCTTCTTTTATTGTTGTAATTATTTTTTATTAATCACATATTTTATGTATAAATTTGTTTTTATTTTACACAATAATAATACAGTAATATTTTATATATTTACTGTTTAATATAAAGAGATTTTTCTCTTAAGGTGAAAGTCCGTTTATCGGGCTTTTTCCACAGTTTATGTTGAAAACTATAAAGTATTTTCATATGCTTTTTTTATTTCTTTTGGCATTTCTTCTAATTTTATATTTTTAACTTTTTCTTCATCATTATATTTAATAGCCTCATCATAATACCAGCATTTGAATTTTAGCATATTTAATACTCTATTTAGTTGTTCTATTTCTTGTTCGACAATCTTTTTTCTTTCTAGAAAAAGATTTTTTCTTTTTGTAAATGATTTATTTCCCTCTTGGGTCCATTCCATAAATTTTTTAATTTCTTTTATTTCTAATCCTGATTTTTTTAAGCACTCAATTACTTTTAATGCTTCTAAATTATTTTCACTAAACTTACGATTTCCCTTGGCATCTTTTTCTAAATTCGGGATTAATCCTTCATTATCATAATATCTTAAGGTTGATAATGGTAAATTATATTTTTTTGATACTTCTCCAATGGTATAAAACATATTTTCACTTCCTTAAAATAATTATATAAAGTAAGCTTCATGTCGCACCATTATATTAGCATATTGTAAATATATATGTCAATAAAATAGAAAAGAAATGTGTGAAAAATTATTGGCGTTGATTTTTTAGGTTAAATAAAAATATAACTTTAAAGTTATACTTTTTTTGGTTTTTTTATTTTTTTAATATAAAATATTATGCAAGCAACTATGAATAATATTATTAATACTATTAATGTTATATGGGAATAATTATCAAAAATTCCTAAAATATCTGTCCAATTTTCACCGACTTTACTTCCTATGAATAGTAAGACTGTATTCCAAATAAGAGAACCCGCGATAGTATAGATGATAAATTTTTTCATATCCATCTCACTCATTCCTGCAGGAATTGATATTAGGCTTCTAACTATTGGAATAAAACGACAGAAAAATACTGTTTTATTTCCTTTAGTGTCAAACCATTGGTCTGCTTTATCTATATCTTCATTTTTCAAGTGTAATACTTTTCCTACTTTTCCTGATACTATTTTTTTTAGTCTTTCTTTATTTAGTATTTTTCCAATATAATATAAAATAATGGCTCCTAGTAATGATCCTAAAGTGGCCGCGATTACCATAAATGCTATATTTAATGAAGTATAAGTAGTCATAAATCCTCCGAATAAAAGGACTATTTCTGATGGAATAGGGGGAAAGACGTTTTCAATTGTTATTAATAAAAATGTACCAATATAGCCATATTGTTCCATTATTGATAAAATTAATTCTTGCATAATTTTTCTCCTTTTCTACATGGCTAATTATATCATCTATGGGTAGCATTTTCAATAATTATTAAAAATTAGACATTTTTATGACATATTATTGACTTAAAGTTAGGTTTAAGTGTTATAATGTTTTTGGAGGTTGATAAAATGGAAAAACAAACTGCAGGAAGAAAAAAATTTAGGAGACTTTGCTCCAAAGTTTGCTGAATTAAATGATGATATATTATTTGGTGAAGTGTGGTCTAGAGAAGACAAGTTGTCTTTAAGAGACAGATCATTAGTAACAATATGTGTATTTATGGGTAAAGGATTATTTGATAGTTCTTTAAAACATCATTTGATAAATGCGAAAAATAATGGAATAACTAAAGAAGAAATGGCTGAAATCATTACTCATGCTGCTTTTTATGCTGGTTGGCCAAATGCTTGGGCTGTTTTTAATATGGCAAAAGAAGTTTATGATGAAGAAAGCGATGCTAGTTCACATGGTGGGATGTTTGGGTTAGGAGAGCCTAATACTGCTTATAGCAAATACTTTACTGGTAATTCTTATTTAAAACCTTTAACTAAAGTGGGTGAGAGTGAAGTATCATTGGCAAATGTTACTTTTGAGCCTAAAGCTCGCAATAATTGGCATATTCATACTGCTTCCAAAGGCGGAGGTCAAATACTTATTTGCACGGAAGGTCATGGATTTTATCAGGAAGAAAATCGTGAAGTTCAAAGATTAAAAGCTGGTGATGTTGTTGTTATACCCGCTAATGTAAAGCATTGGCATGGTGCACAGAAGGATAGTTGGTTTTCTCATATTGCTGTTGAAGTTCCAGGAGAAAATACTAAAAATGAATGGTGTGAACCTGTTAGTGATGAAGAATACGATAAATTAGAACAAAGGAAACAAAATAAATTTTGTTTCTTCCTTGTCGTTACCTCCAAGGTTTCCTACTTCATAGATAGTCTCTGACTAGTCTCCATAGGCTTAAATTCCGATAGTCGCTACCGTATTTGTTCCTTTTTTTTGCTTTTTACTATTTTAACATTATTTACCTTTGATAATGTAATTTTAATCCCTCAAATAAGATGTTTATACTAGCATTTATATCTCTATCCAATGTTCTTCCACAATTCGTGCATTTATATTCTCTTATACTTAAATCTTTTAATTTAGGCTCTTTTTGTTCACAATAGGAACAAATCTGACTACTCGGGTAATATGTATCTACTTAATAGTAGTACTTACCTTACACATCCAAAGGTCTTATGAATTAAGATTGTTTGTTTTTCACTAGGATATAATCTAAATTTATAAGTTTTATAACTCTTCATAACGTATCACCTCGCTTGTAATTAAACTATAGCATACAAAACATATGTTTGTCAATACTTTTTTTAAAATTAAAAAGATTATTTTGTTACAGTTCTCTATTCAGTTTTGTTAGAATTAAATCTGATGCGACTTTTTTGTTTGTTCTTGAACGGAGAACTTTCCTATTTAACAAAAAAAGAAGTAAATAAAAAACTATATTTTACGATAAAGTTTTTAATCTTACATATATTTATCCAAATACTAACTTACTATTAGCTTAATAATAACAATTAAAGCAATAAAAACACGATAATAAGCAAATATTGCAAAATCATTATTTTTAATATATCTTAATAAAAACTTAATACTAAGAATACCTACAATAGCAGAAGTAACAACACCAACAATAATGGAAACATCAAAATTAACCATTAAATCTCCTACTTTAACAATAGCCGCTCCAAAAATAATTGGCGTAGACAAAAGGAAAGTAAACTTAGCTGCTCCCTCACGTGATACTCCCATAAGACGAGCCGCTAAAATGGTTGTTCCACTACGAGAAAAGCCAGGAATTATTGCCAAAGCCTGCGACATACCAATTAAAAAAGTTTGTCTTAATGTTAAATCTTTATAACCAGTTTGATTCTTATAATATTTATCTGCCCATTTATCGCCAATATAAATAAAGACACCCATCAAAGCAAGCAAAATAGCTATAATTAAAACATTACCTCTAACAACTGAATCAATAATATCTTCTAAAAACAAACCTACTAATGCCCCTGGAATAGTTGCAAGTACAATATAACCAAACATCTTAGCTTCAAAAGAATCTTTCTTCTTTGTAACTTTTTGAATGGCTCCATTAAATAAAGATAACCAATCTTTATAAAAAACAAAGATAACAGCAATTAAAGTTCCAAAATGAAGTGCAACATCAAATGCCTTTTCAAAAGCTGGATCTAAAGCTTGCATATTAAATAAAAATCTTACCAAAATCAAATGAGCAGATGATGAAATGGGTAAAAATTCCCCAACTCCCTGTACAATTCCTAATATAATACTTTCAATGATACTCATATTAATACCTCCATGATTTACTCTCTATAATTGTATCATATTCTTTATATCTAGTAAATATCCTTTGCATCTGTTTCTTATTAGTAGTGTCAAGTAATTTACTATCATTATTAAGTTTAATTTCCCCATTTACATATCTTCTAGCTATTTGCATAAACAAAGAAACAAAAATTGGAACATTATTATCAATCATATATTCTAAAATCCTACACTTTTCAGCCTCATCAATACGATGATCTTTAATAACAATTTCTAAATTAATAATATGATTATTATTACTACTAGTCTCTTTTAAATGATTATCGTTATAAAATTTAGAAAAAGCTCGTTTATCACTATCAGAATATTTTTTAATATTACTTCTAAAACCTAATAAAGGCATACTAGTAATAAGATAATAATCAAGTAATTCAAATGGATAAATTTTATCTTTTCTCTTAACACCGTTTTTAATACCATCTAAAACTTTATCAATTTGTTTAGTAGTAATACTCTTATCCATGTTAATTTTTTTATACAAACTAGAAGTATAATCGATATTTAGATCAATATGTGAACCAAAATACCTATTAGCAATTTGTATAAATAAATCTTTAGACATAGGTAACTTATTTAACTTCATAAACTCAATAATACGCCTCTTATCATCAATACTAAGAGAAAAATCACCAAAATGATAATTAATTTCTAATAAACTATTTTTAGTAGTCGCTTTCATCTTATTTTTATTTAAAATATAAAACTTTAAAAACATATCATAATATTTATAACTAAAATTATTAAAAATATAATTATACATCTCTTCCAAACTAACATCAGTTAATAACAAATAATCAAGTAATAAAAACTTTGCCTTTTTTCCATTACCTAAATTAATCCCCTTATTAATCTTATAAATAACATCCTCTGCTAACTGTCTATCTACCATACATACCTCCGTTAAAAAAGAAGTTATTTATTCGATTTAATAACTTCTATTGCTTTATTCATCATAATTTCATATTTAACAGCTTCCAAACTACCAAGCTCTTTTAAAACCTCTTCACGTGTTACATTATATGCACTAGTTAATTCATCAATTTTTAATTCAGCTTCTTTATCAGTTACTTTAATTTTCTCTTGCTTTACAACTTCATTTAATAAATAACGATATTTCATTCTTCTTAAAGCCTCATCACGCATTTTCTTAAGCATATCATCTTTAGTAGTTCCAGAATAATTATAATATAATTCCTCATCAATACCTTGTTGTTTCATATTATTAATAAAGTTATCATACATCGCGTTAGTCTCAACATCAATCATTTCATCTTCTATATCAATCTTCATATTCTTACAAGCTTCATCTAATACTTTAAAAGTATAATCTTCATCTAAATGATGTTGTTTATGATCTTTTAATTGTTTTTCAATTTCTCTTTCTAATTCTTCTTTTGAATTAACGCCCGGCATATCTAAATCCAAGAAGAAATCTTCATCCATCTTTGGTACTTTTCTTTGTTTAACTTCATTAACTTTTACTTTAAAGACAACTTTTTGTCCCTTTAAAGATTCATCATGATAATCTTTAGGAAAAGTTAGTTCTAAATCCTTTTCTTCACCTTTACTCATACCAACAATTCCTTCTTCAAATCCAGGAATAAAAGTATTACTTCCAATTTCTAATTGATAATTAGTTCCTTTTCCACCTTCAAATGGAGTACCATCTTTAAAGCCTTCAAAATCGATAATTGCAATATCACCATTTGCAACTTTACCTTTCTTCTCAACTATTTCGGCAAAACGCTCTAAAATGTGATGAATCTCATGTTCGATTTCTTTTTTTGTAACTTTAGCTTCTTCTTTTTTTATACCAAGATTTTTATAATCACCAAGTTCTATATTAGTAACAGCCATAAAAGTATAACTAAACTCTAATTCATTCTCATCACATTTAATTAAATCAATTTTTGGCTCCATTTCTGGAACAATCCCAGCTTCTGCTAAAGCACTCTCATAACGATCATTAATCACCTTATTAGCGGCCTCAAAAATAATTTCTTGCTTACCATAATGTTTCTCATACACATCACGTGGTGCTTTTCCAGGACGAAAGCCATCTATTTTAGCTTTTTTATTTAACTTCTCAAACGCTTTATCCTGTTGTTTTACCCATTCTTCTTTTTCTAATTTTACGTTTACTACTTTTTTCATTTTTTCCTCCCTAACGTACTTCAACTATTTTAACATTATATTTACCATTTGGACTTTCAACTTCGCAAATATCACCAGCTTTAGCATTCATAATAGCTTTTGCTATTGGACTTTCATTAGAAATCTTATTATCAGAAGGATCTGCTTCTTTAGAACCAACAATACGATATTCTTCATTCTCATCATCATCTTCATAGCTAATTACAACAGTTGATCCTAAACTTACCTTACCAGAATTATTATTCTCAATAATTTCAGCATTTTCTAATATTTTTTCTAATTCTAATATTCTTCCTTCTATTTGTGCTTGCTCTGCTCTTGCAGCATCATAATCAGCATTTTCTGATAAATCCCCTAAAGCTCTTGCATCCTTTAAAGCCTTAATCACTTCTGGTCTTCTTTCATTTTTTAAATGATCTAATTCTTCTTCTATTTCCAAATAGCCTTCACTAGTTAAATAAACTTTTGAATCTGCCATTTTCTCACTCACCTCTCACTATTTCAAAATTTTACTATTTTTTTTATTGTTTGTCAAGCTAAAAACAAACATTTTTAAAGACGATATTAATATATGCAATTACATTAAAATTATTTCATAAATTTATTCTCATAATATCATTTTCATATAATTTATTACTAACTTCTAATTTAATAATAGACATCGGATGATTACATACTAATATTTCATTATCATCACTATCATATATTTTATCTATCTTATAACTAAACGTATCAATATTAGGTCCAAAAAATTCAACCACATCTCCAACTTTAAAATAATTACGACTAGAAATAGTAGCTAATTTCGTATTTTCATCATATCCAATTACTAAACCTAAATAATCTTGATTAGACACTTCATCTCTGCCGATATAATAATTACCATCACTTCTTGGAAATGTATTAAAAAACTGTTCTTTAGAATCACGATTAGCAACTCTATTTAATACCTTTAAAAACTTTGTTTTCTTATCTTCAGTCAAAGTATTATCATAATATCTATCAATTGCTTCACGATAAGTACTAACAACGGACGCTATATAATAGTTAGATCTCATTCTACCTTCTATTTTTACACTAGTAATACCTAAATCTATTACCTCTTCTAAACACTGCATTAAAGACAAATCTTTAACCGCTAAACTAAAATCATTAGTATCAGTTACTTTTTCTTTTTTACTATTAACTAAATCAAAATTCCAACGACATATTTGGGCACATCCCCCACGATTAGCGTCCCTATTAGTAAAATAGTTAGACAAAACACAACGCCCTGAATAAGACGAACACATCGCTCCATGAATGAAAGTCTCAACCTCAATACCAGTATTTTCAATGATTTCTCTTATTTCATCTTTATGAAGTTCTCGAGCTAAAACAACCCTTTCGACATTTTTAGATTTCCAAAATAAAACACTCTCATAATTTAAATTACTCGCCTGCGTTGAAATATGAATTTTTAAATCAATATTATTATCATTTACTAAATCAATAATTAATGGATCAGATACAATAATTGCATCAACCCCCATACTAGCAAGCTTTTTTAAATAATCTAAAAGACCATCTATATCACTATCATGAAATATAATATTAACAGTAACATAAACTTTTTTCCCTAAATCATGAGCATAAAGACAAGCCTCTTTAATCTCATCAATACTAAAATTAGTCGCATTAGCCCTAAGTGAATAAGAAGTACCTCCAATATAACAAGCATCTGCTCCATACATAAAAGCAACTTTTAACTTTTCCAAAGAACCGGCTGGACTAAGCAGTTCAATTTTCTTTTTCATTTATTCTCATCCCTTATCTTATATACAGTCTTCTTATCAAAAAATGCCCTATAAACATTTCCTTTATTTTTATTATTTAAAAATTCATCCAAAACACACAAAAAATCATCATCAGAAATAAAAGATCCATCTATTAAATAATAAGCTATATTTTCTAACGATTTATAATCATTAACTAAATTAATTTCTCTTTTACTAAATATAACACTACCTTCTTTTTCTTCTTTAATTAAATAATAATCTAAATCATGTTTTATATAATAAATATCATCTTCTTTTTTTATATTATGATAATCTAAATAATTAGAAATCAAATATCTTCTAGAATAAAATATCGCTAAATAACCAAAAACACTAACAATTATATTCATCTTACTATCTCTTGCTATATCATTAATCTCATCTTTAGTAATATCTGAAGTAATTAAACTATAATTAACTCCATTTTTATAATAAAAATCATTAGTCATAGTACTAGCATTTAAATGTTCCAAAGAAATAATTAAATCTTTATTAAAATTAATCCTCTTTGCAATATTTAAAACACCAAGATCATAAAATATAACTTTATCTACTAAAGAATTATTAATTTTAATTAAAATATCTTCTAATTTAACTAAATCTTTATTATGAATCATCTTATTAATAGATACAATTATCTTCTTACTAGTACTACTAGCTAATTTAATAATATTATCTATATCAAGACGAAATGCAGGAGTAATACAAAAATCATCAACACCAATTAAAATATAATCAAAACTACTATTTAACAAATAATCTAAATTATTCCTGCTACTAGGAGCCACAATAAAGTTATTCATAAATATCATCCCTTCTTTTTGATATAGATATTTTATCACCAACATTTATATATTTAGTATCAAAATCATAATTATTATCTAAAAACTCAATATATTTTTTAATTTTATTAACCAGTCCCCTTTGATTTCTAGTCTTAACTAAACTATTATCTTCAACTAAACCATGAAAAGATAAATTATCAGTAATAATAAAACCTCCTTTAGATAAATTAGAACTAAACTTATTAAAAAAATCTATATTATGTGATTTAGATGCATCAATAAAAATCAAATCAAAACAAGCAGAAAAATTAGAATTTAGAGCATCTTCATTTAGTATAGTTATCTGATTATCTGAATTAAAAGACTTAATATTATTAAAAGCAATATTATATCTATTTATATCCTTCTCAACCGTAACAATCTTTATATCTTTATCAACTAAAGCCATCCTAATGGCAGAATAACCAATTGCACTACCTATTTCTAAAATGTTTTTAATATTATTTTTTTTAATAAAATTACATAAAAACTCAATTCCATCTTTTTGCATAATAGGTATTTTATTCAAATAAGCATACTTTTCTAAATCATCTATCATATAACCACCACTATTCGAATTAAAATTAATAAAAATAGCAAACCTCTAAATAGCTTGCTATATAACGGTCTAACCGTAAACACAAATAGTGTAATCAAACATAACTATAAGAGGATTGCATAATAATAATACAATAAAAATATAAAAAAAGCAATACTTTTTATGCTTTTAAATTATATTCTTTGCATTTTTCTTCTAGTAATGGAAAATTACAACATCTATCTCTAACACTTTTATCTAAATTATTAGACTTATATAAATGATATAGTAATATTGATTTAGAATAAATCTCTTTTCGATTAGAGTTAAGCCATCTTAATTGATTAATTAATAATCTAATTCTAGCTTTTTCTTTCTCGCTCTTTCCATCCATATTAAAATCAAATTCTTCATAGTTAAAACTATAAACAGGAATCATATTATTAAAATTAATTACTCCGTAATTTCCATCATCTATTTTTATTAAATCAATTGCATTTTTTAATTTCTTATGCTTGGGCTTAGGACTTGATAATGGTGCAAAATATTCAATATTATCTATCTTAAAAAGTATACCTATAAAAGGTCTTAAACTCTTTATACCAGCATTATATATAACTCTTTTATCAAATTTTCGTAAATAATCACAATATTTATAATCTACTTTTACAATTTTAAATCTTCTATACATCATATCACCCACTACTTATAAAAGATTAGAGACAAACTCTAATCTTATTTTTTAGCTGCCATTTATAGAGCTGGCTTCACTCACTTTGTTAATTGCCATTTATAGAGCTGGCTTCACTCACTTTGTTAATTGCCATTTATAGAGCTGGCTTCACTCGCTTTTTTACTACTTTAAGTAGCATTATTATTATATGTAAATATGAAAACATAATTACATATCACTGATAATATACAATAAAAATATAAAAAAAGCAATACTTTTTTATTAAAAATATTCATAGTTGCTATTTTTTATCATTTATGTTAAACTATAAGACGTGATGCAAAATGAATAAAAATATAATAAAAAATATAAGTATTGTTATCTTAATAGTTATAATAATAATATTAGTAGCATTTATTATTCTAAATAATAATAAAGAAGAAAATAAAATAAATAACGAAAAAAATACTAATAACGAAGTATTAAATACCACTAATAACGATAATAATACTAACGATAATAGCAATAATAATACTAATACAAATAATAATGATAATAACCCTAATACTAAAAATAATTCTAATTATAATAACAATACTAATAATAATAGTAATAACACTCCTAGTACAGAAGCTGATGTAATAAATTATGTTAGTGCCCTAGAAAGTGAAATAGAAAATGAAAGTAATTTAGATAAAATTAAGACAAAAGCTAAAGATTCATTTATAACTATAGTAGATTTTATCTTTTATGATAAAGAAATAAAAGGATATACATTTAGTGAATTAACAGATTCTGCTAAATTAAAAATAATTAGTATTGCCTTAAAAATCGATAGTAAAATAGAAGAATATATTCCAAATTATAAAGAAAGTATATCTTCTACTTATAATAAAGCCAAAGATAAATTAGTTATGTTATATCTAGATACCACTATTAGTATTTGTTCAAATAACCAAGAAGAATGTAATAAAGCTAAAGAAATATTTTCAAATATAAAAGATAAAGCAAATATCGGATTTTCTTATATAAAAGAAATAGCAATTAATGGAAAAAACAAAATAAAAGATTATTATGAAATATTTAGAAATTCATAATAATCTTTTTATTCATCATGTTCATAGAACATATCATTATCTTTTAATTCTTGAACTTTTTGTTCATGTTCTTCAATCGTTTCAGTAAAATAAGTCTTCTTATTCTTATCAGCAACAAAATATAAATAATTATGTTCATTTGGCTCTATTGCAGCCTCAATTGACTCAATTGAAGGTAAAGATATAGGACTAATAGGAAGACCAAAAAAGCTTGCACAACGAGTATTATAATCATTACATTCACTAAGTTCACTTTGAGTTAAAGCCCTATCACCCATATTTACTTTCAAACCATAATAAGTAGTTACATCACTACCTAAAGTTATATGAGAATCAAGTCTATTATAAAAAACCCCAGCAATATTTTTACGATCCTCAACATTTGCTCCTTCAGATTCTACTAAAGAAGCAATAGTCATAATCTCATGAATAGAATATTTACTATTTTCTATTTTTTCTTTATATGGCTCTAATTTAGTTTCCATATTATCTAACATATCTTTAAATATATCTTTAACATCGACACTTTTATTTATATAATCATAAGTAGCAGGAAACAAATAACCCTCTAAAGAATAGTAAATATCAGGATTTCTAATATCATCAGTTAAAAACCAATAATCATCAATTAAAGAAATTAAATATTCTTTATTATTAAGAAGTCTATAAATATCTTCTTCATTATTAGTAGTATTAGTACTAATTAAAGAAACAACATCACGCATATTAATTCCCTCTTTGAAAGTTAAAACAACCTCATCAGGATTATAAGACTCTCCTTTTTCTAAAATATCGACAATTTCTTTAACACCCATATTTTCACTTAACATATAAGTAGCAGCCTTTAAATTAGTCTTACCACTTAAACTTACATAAACCTTAAACATTTTAGGATCACGAATTAAATTATGATCTTTCAAAGTTTTAGCAATTGATTCAATACTACCAGGTTCAATAACAACTTTTTTTAAAGTATCATCATTCGATACTTTAGAAATACTATAATTATAAAAAATAACAACACCAATTAAAACAGTAATAATGACCGCTGGTAACACAACTAGCATTTTTTTTATCTTCATAAAAACCTCTAATTATTCTTTTTACTCTCTTCTTGAATAGTATCTAAAATAGTCTCAATAACTTTCCATTCACGATCAGTTTCAATTGGCATTAATTCAGTATTTTCTCGATTTGGATTATAAATGGAAGCATACACTTTCACATTACCTTCTTCATCTTTAGAATTATCAGTATAAACTATATAATTTTTCTTCGTCTCATCAGATTCAAATGTAAATAAAACCTCACACTCAATTTCTTTTCCATCTTTATCAACTATTGTAAATGTATTATCTTTATTCATAACTATTTCCTTTCTTATCTAGAAAGCTTTGTAAAATGATAACTGCTGCCATTCCATCAACTTTCTTTTTTCTTTTTTTACGACTAACATCTGCATCAATTAATACATTATTAGAAATAACTGAAGTAAGTCTCTCATCCATAAGTTCCACTTTAATATTTAATTTAGTCTCCAATAAAGACTTAAAAGATAAAGTAATATCAGCACGAGGACCCAAAGTATTATTCATATTAAGAGGCAAACCAAGTACCAAAGTAGAAATAGAATTCTCTTCAATTATTTTTTTTAAAGGTAAAATTAAACTCTCATAATCTTCATTAACAAAGTTTAGAGTTGTATAAACACTAGCAATAGTATTAGTCCTATCACTAATAGCAATTCCAAGCGTTTTACTGCCTAAATCTAACCCTAAATATCTCATCTTAAAAAATTATTAAGAAGAAATTCAACTACTTCAGCCCTATCTAAATTAGCAACCTTATTTCGAGCATTTTTGTAACTAGAAATATAACCTAAATCACCACTAAGCAAATAACCAACTATTTGACTAGTAGCATTATAACCTTTCTCTTCTAGTGTTTTATATACCTCTTTAATAGTATCCTTAACAACTTCTTCATTAATTTTTTTAGTATCAATCGACACCACAGTATCTTCTTCCATATAATCACCCTCTTAATATAATTTAACACATTAAAACATAAATTACAATATAATTACTAAAATTTGACATCATGAATTTATATAATGTATTATCAAATTTAATAGTCATAATTATCCTACATATTTATTTTTCATACCATAAAAACAACAAAAGTTAAGGTACAAAGCACGCTTCGGGCGAGCCTACGCATATCCAAAACTTGCAAAAATTTTATACTACTTCCCCTTGTTCTATTATATTTTGAGGGAAATTCAATGACAGTTTCACAAGGGAACCACTTCGTGGTTCGACGAGGGACGAGCCCTCGGAAGTCTTAAAGCGCAAGCAAAGCCGCACGAGCCGAGTAGAAAGAGTCCGCATTACCATCGCTGTAGTTGAAGTAGAACACGCCCGCGCCAGAGCCATTGCTACAGTTGCCACCGCGACGGAACCACGGGGCAGACGAGTAGACGAAGCCCGCGTAATCATTATTCCATGCAGTGTAAGATGATGATACTACTTCTCCTGCCGCATCTCCTAATCTTGCTCGATTGTACGCTGTTTGATCACCAGAACTTGTTCCATAGGCATATGTATCTATATATTTAGCGGTTGATGCGCTATAACTAAAGTTACTTCCTGCTGATTTTGCATTATATGTATAACTCCCACTTCCACTTGACATATTTCCCATTACATATTCAAATGCTCCTCCTGATAAATCATATATTCCATATATATTTCCTGTGCTACTTTGGGCTACATTAGATACGTAGTTTCCTCCTCCTGTTGTATAACTACTATTATTATTTATTGTTACTTCTTCACAACTACTTCCATTACATCTTCCATAATCACTATGCGTTAAATATGCTACTGCCCCCCATTCTAAATTTTTTAACATATGTGAATCTACTTTATTTGTATCACTACTTAAACCATATACATTACCACTATTTTGCATACTTTTGATTGCACTATAAAAATTACTTACTGTTTGCCTTCTTAAACTTGATACATTTGGAACTGTTTTTATTTGAGTAGTACTTCCTGATACTTCAAACTTTCCTACCCATATTCCTGTTAGTTCAGTATCTCCAAATGTAAAGGCTGGGTGTGTATAATACTGTCCATTTGTTCCACTACATGTTTCGTTTGTTGCACTACTTGTGGCAGTTGCAAATGAATAGTTATTACAATTTATCTCTCCAGTTGATGCTGTACCTTGTTCAAATACTATATCTATACCAGTAGTAGAAGCGTTATAACTATCCGTTCCAATCGTTTTAGTTATATTAAATACTTTATATTTATATCTTGGTATCCATACATAATATGCGAGCACTTCAGACTCTGGTATTACAGTACCTACTTCTGCTTCTACATATGTATTTCTATTTGTACTACTTACTAGTACCGCATTAGCCCATTGTTTATTTGTATAATCGTACCATTTGTATGTTGAATTAGTATTACTACTATCTGCTTTTACCCAGTTACTTCCATTATACATTACTGGTATCATGTTATCCACTAATTTTGGTGGATTAGGATCTGTCGGATACTCAACTTCACTAGCTTCTGCTCTAACTATTGTAGATAAAGTTTCTCCTTCTATTTCATCATTTATATCCATATTCTCATCTAACCATATATATATTTGAAATTTTTGTTCTGTTTGAGATAAAGGAATATTTATCTTTAATGCTTTTGAATCTCCTACTTTACTACCTACAAAATTACCTTCATTTAATACTTGATTATTTGATGTTATTACCCATTTTAAAGCAGGTTCATTAGCTAAATTAGCTCCTATTTGTTCTATATCTAAATAAATATGTCCATATAATGTTTTAGTTGTATTTTTATATAAAGTAATCTCTGTACTAATAGACGTATTAGCATAACTATCAGTTGGCTCTAATAAACCTGTTAATACATCAGTTCCTTTATTATATATAATATAGGCATCTAAACCATCTATATTAAAACCAACATCTGTATTAGTAGGACTATTCCATCTAAAAAAAGCAACTGTACCTACTGCTAAAATAAATAAAAATACGACCACACTAATAATGATTGTTATCTTCTTTTTCTTTTCCATATATCTATTCTCCCTACAATATAATTTTAACATATTTAATTTTTATATTCAAGTAATAATTAGAAAAATAATACCCATTAGGTACTATTTTTCTTTTAAATATCTTTTAAGTAAAAATGCTAAAAAATAAGGAAAAGTATAAAATTTATTATTAAAACCAATATTTTTATTACATAGTTTAATACCATATTTTATAACAAATCACAAAATTAGAAAACTTTCAACTGTATTTTATCACTTTTTTAGAAAGAAAAAAGTCTCCAATTTTCACAAAATTAGAAAACTTATTTCTTTTTTAACTTTTTACTCTTCTTTACAATATTACTTTCAATAGCCACTCTTTGCGCTAAACCTAAAGCAATACATAAAGATAAAGCATAAGATCCACCATAACTCAAAAACGGAAGTGGAACACCCGTTAATGGTCCTAGACCCATAACACCTATTAAATTAATTGCAATATGTAAAAATACATAACTAAACACTCCATATGCAATTAAACTACATCTAATATTAGGAGCATGCGTTGCAATTTTTAATAATCTATATAAAACTACAAATAATAATACAATAATTAAAATACCAACAATTAACCCCCACTCTTCTACTATAATTGGAAATATAAAATCAGTATAAGATTCTGGCAAATATAAATATTTTTGAGTACTCTCTCCTACACCTTGTCCTGTTAATCCTCCATTTTTAAACGCAATAAAGCTATTACATAATTGATATCCTGATTCTTCCTGATATCTATCACAAGGATCTAAAAAATTAAATCTTTGAAGCTGATAATCCTTTAAAAAAGATCCTTTTGTAGTAACTAAAACCGCTAAAAATACAAGTATTATTACTAAAAATAATTTATTAAAAGTAGATTTTGCCTTCTTTGACATAGGAAGAGAATAAAATATAATAAGCGACATAAGAACAACAATTCCCGCCGTTCCTAAATCCGGTTGAATAGCTACTAAAGCCGCAATTACAACACAAAATAAAATTGGTTTTATCAATATCCATGGATTATCTAACTCATTTTTATGTTTTTCATAATAAATAGCTAAATATATAATAATTATTACTTTAGTAAATTCACTCGGTTGAATATTAAAAGGTCCAATAGAAAACCAACTTTGAGCAGAATTAGCACTATATCCCCATAAAGTTAGAGCAAATAAAATTAAACTAATAATTATAATTAAAATATTAGCAAGTGGTTTATAATTTTTAGTAGGAAAAAAAATAACAAAAATAAAAGCAACAAAACCAACGCCCAAGAAAATAGCTTGTCTAATAAAATAATGATAAGGACTAGCATCATATCTCATATAAGATTCCATAGATGATGCACTTAAAATCATTATTAATCCAAAGACAAATAATGCAAAACTAATAATAAGTAGTGGTTTATCTATTTTCTTAAGCATCTACATCACCCTCATTTTATTATTCTAAACACGTCATTAAACGTAACATATATCATAAGTAACATAAGTAGCATAAATCCAATATTATGAATAGTATTTTCTAATCTTGAATCTACTGGACTACCTTTGATTTTTTCAATAAACAAGAATAAAATACGTCCCCCATCAAAAGCAGGAAAAGGAATCAAATTAATAACACCAACGTTAACGCTTAAAAAGGCGATCAAATAAATAACACTCTCAACACCCGCTTTTGCCTGGGCATCAATTACTGTAAATATACCAACTGGACCAGATAAATCATCTACTCCTACTTGTCCTACAAATAAACTTTTAATAGTATTTCCCATAAGTTTAAAAGTGGAACCTAATTTCTCAAATGCATAAACTCCTGCTTGTGCTAATCCATACTCTTTCTCATTATATTTACTTATTCCATAAATATAAGTAGTTCCCTCATCAGTCTCTTGTTTTTCTGGAGTAACTTTTGCATATTTAGTTATTCCATTTTCATCTTCTAAAACAAAATCAAGCGTCTTACCATTAGACATTTGTACTTCCCACATTGCATCTTCCCAAGTATCAATTTCTTTTCCATCAATAGAAATAATAGTATCATTTTCTCTAATACCAGCTTGATAAGCAGGATATTCATCTTCCATATTACCAATAATCGGTTTTGTAGTAACACTTCCAAATATTAATGAACTAAAAAATAGTAAAACTAATGCTAGTACAAAATTCATTCCAGCACCCGCAAACATAATCATAAATCTTTGAAAAACACTTTTAGATTGTAATCTTCTATCTTTAGGAATATCATTATCTTCTTCTACAGTTTCTCCTGCTAAAGAAACAAAACCTCCAAGTGGTATTAACCTAATAGAATATTCAGTTTCTCCTTTTTTAGTACTCCAAAGTTTCTTTCCCATTCCTAAAGAAAACTCATATACATAAACGCCATATAATTTAGCAAATAAAAAATGTCCAAATTCGTGAATAACTATAATTAAACTTAAAATTAAAATGAATAATATTATTGTCATAAATCCTCCTATAAAATATTAATTACAATTATATATAAAATAGCGGCTAGTAAAACACTATCAAACTGATCAATAACTTTTACTTGTCTTTTTTCCTTATTAAAATAATTCTTTATATTATAAAATAATATATCTCCTAATACACTAGCAATCGATAAAATAAATGAAATTACAATAATTACTAATATCTCATCACCAATAAAATTATAATGATATACAGAACCAATCAAAGAAGCCATAACTATTCCTACAATACTTCCCTCAATAGTCCTATTAGTCTTATTAATCTTATGTCTTCCTATTAAACTAGTACCAACATAAGAATAAATATCAAACATAAACGCAATTAAAAATACATAAATACATCTAAAAACATCTATTTTGCATATTAAAACTAACACATTATAAGCAAGTGATAAAAAGACAATAATACCAAATAAATATAAAGCATCATTAATATTATATTTTTTTGAATTATCATATATAACTATCGGTATTACTAATAATAATAAAGATATAACTACTGGTAAAATAATTGGCAAATTATAAAAAACACTATTAAATAATATAAAAAGCAAACATAAAATACCAATAACTTTTATAATATCTAAATCATTATTATATTTGTACTTAAAAAACTCCAAAAAAGATAAAACAGCACAAATACCCATTGCCATAGCAAAAAATTTATAACCATAAATAATGGCAATCAATAATATTATTAAGATAACAAATGTATCAAAAACTCTCTTCTTCATATAAATCAACCCTAAAAAAATTATATAACAAAATTATAAATTATACAATATATAAAAAGTCTATTTACATATAAAAACACTAAATTAATCTCGCATTAACCAATAAATATTCTAAATCTTTTCTATTAGTACAAGTCTGAAGAGTTAAAACACGACTAACCTCATCATAATTAATTTCTCTATAATAAATAGAATTAGCTAAAACATTATCTAAATAATCATAAAACTCATAATCATTATTAAAATCAACCTTCATATGAATATAATTACTATCAACTATTTGCACAGAAAAAACCTCATATACATAACTAGTATCTTTAGTATAAATATAAATCTTATCATATTTATCAAAAAAACTTTTATTCTCATAATTCATAATATAATTAAAAGAAACACCAACATCATTATTATTATGCCCATATATATTAATTTTTCGACTATTATCAATATCAACTCGATAATCTAAAAAAGTAGAACCTAATTTATTATACTCATGATTTAATAAATGATCTAAATAATAAGAATTATCATCACTTTGAGCAAACAACATAGAAAAATCAGTATCCATAATCGTAATTAAACCAATTATTTGATCGTTTTTATACTCATCTATATATTTGTCCAAATCAAAAAAATAACTAGCTTTATCGGCATCTATCTCTACATTAGGAATATCAATATTATTTATATTAATATATTTATATTCATAATACTTATAGTAAAACAATAAACACAACATAATAACAAAAACTATAATTAATAAAACAATTAACTTTTTCTTCATAAATTCCCCCTTTAAGAAAAAAACAAAAATTACTCCTTTTTGTCTTTATACATAATTAAAGCTGAAAAACAATATATTTGTTCTTCACTAAAAACAGAAGCCGAACAACTAAATTTAATATCAATAATATCTTTATCTACAATAAATTCATTAATACTACTTTCTAAATCTTTCTCGTGCGACTCATCAATTACCTTAACCTTCATAATATCACCAGTATTATATTAACACTAATTATTATCAATATTAGTCGAAAAATCATCTACTTTATAATAAAATTCATGATCAAGTCCCTCTTCATCTATATATTTTAGCCAAAGACGAAGTTCTAAATCTAACTCACTAATTTCTTTAGTAGTTTCAATATAACCAACTAAACTTATACCCTTAACATCTTGACCATCTACTAATAAAGATTCAGTCTCATCTAAAATACCAATAGAAGGAAAAATATCTTCCGTAAAATTATTATGAATAAGTAAAGCCTCAACATCATACATATTCACTTTAGGATCATCAATAATAATGCGATAACTAATTTCTTCTTCATTAATACGATCAACAGAAGCAGTAATATTACAAGGAATATCTTCTAAATTAGAAAAATCTTCTTGATTAGTTAAATTATCTTTTATATCTAAATAAGCTAGTTTATTATCTTCAACATCTTCATCAATACCTATTTCAACTTGATTGCTACAACCTGCTAAAATAAAAACTAAGCCAAATATCAAAAATAATTTTTTCATAACTCACCTACTTCTTAATCATCTCATTAATCCTAATTAAACGATTATACTTACTTAAACGCTCACTTCTTGATAAAGAACCAGTCTTAATCTGTCCTAAATTTAATCCAACCGCAATATCTGCAATATAATTATCTTCAGTCTCTCCACTACGATGCGATATAATTATTTTATAACCATTATCTTTAGCTAGCTTAATAGTTTCTATTGTCTCTGTATAACTTCCTATTTGATTTAACTTAATTAAAATTGCATTTGCCATTTTCTTATCAATACCAATTTGTAATAACTTTTTATTAGTAACAAATAAATCATCACCTACTAGTTGAATATTAGATAATTCTCTAGTCAAAGCCTGCCAGCCCTCATAATCATCTTCAGACATACCATCTTCAATAGAAATAATATGATATTTAGCGACTAATTCTTTATAAAAACTAATTAAATCACTAGATTTATATTCTTTATTTTCAAAATAATAAATTCCATCTTTATAAAACTCACTAGCGGCCACATCTAAAGCTAAAAATATATCTTTACCAAGCTCATAACCAGCATTACTTATCGCTTCTTTAATTAAATCTAAAGCCTCAATAGTCGAGTCAATCATCGGTGCAAAACCACCTTCATCTCCTACTGCAACAGATAAATTTTTATCTTTTAAAATAGCTTTTAGACTATGAAATACCTCTGCGCCCATTCTTAAATTTTCTAAATAATCATCACTAGATGGAATAATCATAAACTCTTGAATATCTAAATTATTAAAAGCATGCGCCCCACCATTTAAAATATTCATCATACATCTAGGAAGTAAAGTTCCATCACCAACATAAGAATATAATTCTTTACCTAAAAACATACTAGCAGCTTTTAAATTAGCCAAAGAAACACCTAAAATAGCATTTGCGCCTAACTTGCTTTTATTATCAGTACCATCTAGAGAAATTAATAACTTATCTAACTTTTCTTGCTCTAATGAATCTAGACCAATAATATTACTACGAATAATTGTATTAACATTATTAACAGCTTTCAAAACACCCTTACCATTATATCTATTCTTATCTAAATCACGAAGTTCTAAAGCCTCATGACTACCAACAGATGCTCCAGATGGAACAGATGCCACCGCTTTAATACCACTATTTAATGTAATTTCAACTTCAACCGTTGGATTTCCCCTTGAATCTAATATTTCTCTTGCATAAACATCTTTAATCTTACTCAAAAATAATCACCCCTTTAATTATAAATGTTTTTTTTAAAAAAGTATAGAGCTTTAATACATTTTTTAAAAAAATGTTGATTTTCATTTGGAATGCCGTTTTAATAAATTTGCGGCATTTAGTCTGATTATAGTATAATATATACCATGTT